>JASBSH010000350.1 GCA_030149025.1 Actinomycetales bacterium
CTCCATGAAGCGCTCGCCGCTGGCGTTGCGCAGGATCGCGCCCTCACCGCGGGCCGCCTCCGAGAGCAGGATGCCCAGCCCGGCCAGTCCGGTCGGGTGGAACTGGAAGAACTCCATGTCCTCCAGCGGCAGGCCGCGCCGCCAGGCGATGCCCATGCCGTCACCGGTGAGGGTGTGGGCGTTGGACGTGGTCTTGAAGACCTTGCCGAAGCCGCCGGTGGCGAATACGACCGACTTGGCGCGGAACACGTGCACCTCGCCGGTGGCCAGCTCGTACGCCACGACGCCGGCCGTGCGCTGCTCACCGTCAACCTCGGTCATGAGGAGGTCGAGGACGTAGAACTCGTTGAAGAACTCGACGTTGTGCTTGACGCAGTTCTGGTACAGCGTCTGAAGGATCATGTGCCCGGTCCGGTCGGCCGCGTAGCAGGACCGGCGGACCGCAGCCTCACCGTGGTTGCGGGTGTGCCCGCCGAACCGGCGCTGGTCGATCCGGCCCTCGGGCGTCCGGTTGAACGGCAGGCCCATCTTCTCGAGGTCGAGGACGGCGTCGATGGCTTCCTTGCACATCACCTCGGCGGCGTCCTGGTCGACCAGGTAGTCACCGCCTTTGACGGTGTCGAAGGTGTGCCACTCCCAGTTGTCCTCCTCGACGTTCGCAAGAGCGGCACACATGCCACCCTGCGCCGCGCCGGTGTGGGACCGGGTGGGGTACAGCTTCGTGAGCACGGCCGTGCGGGCACGCTGACCCGACTCCAGGGCGGCACGCATCCCGGCCCCACCCGCTCCGACGATCACGACGTCGTAGGTGTGGACGTTCGCATTCATGGTGACTGTCTCCTACCGGGCTGATTTTGCGTTGCCGTCAAGTGTCGTCAGGTGGCCGGCTGTCGTCAGGGACTGCTCTCAGGCCTGGCAGAACGACGGCAGCAGCGACGGGTCCGCACCGACCGGGCACGGGTCGAACGTGAAGATGACGAGGGTGCCGAGAACCACGACGACAACGAACGCGAAGTAGATCAGCATCTTCAGCCAGAACCGGGTGGTGTCCCGTTCGGCGTAGTCGTTGATGATCGTGCGGACGCCGTTGGTGCCGTGCAGCATCGCGAGCCACAACATCAGCAGGTCCCAGATCTGCCAGAACGGTGAGGCCCACTTGCCGGCGACGAACGCGAAGTCGAGTGCGGCCACACCCTTGCCGACCATCAGGTTGACGAAGAGGTGACCGAGGACGAGGACGACGAGCACGACGCCGGACATCCGCATGAAGACCCAGCTGTACAGCTCGTAGTTGCTGCGCGTGGACTTGGTGCGCGAGTAGGGCGACCGGGGCGCGTCGAGTGCGGGCGCGTTGGGGGTGCTCACGTCGTCAGCCTCCGAAGATGTTGCTCAGGTGACGGATCAGGAACGGGACCATCAGCACGACCCACAGGCCGACCACGGTCCACGCCATCGGGCGCTGGTAGCGCGTCCCCTTGGACCAGAAGTCCACCAGCATCACGCGAATGCCGTTGAGCGCGTGGAAGAGCACCGCGGCGACCAGGCCCGCCTCGCCCAGGCCCATGATCCAGTTCTTGTACGTGCCGATGGTCTCGTTGTAGAGCTCGGGCGAGACCCGGACCATGGCCGTGTCGAGGACGTGGACCAGCAGGAACACGAAGATCAGTACCCCGGTGATCCGGTGCAGCACCCAGGACCACATGCCCTCGGTGTCACCCCGGTACAGGGTTCCCGCGGGCCGGCCCTGCTGAGTCGTCTGCACCGGGAGTGGGCCAGCTGTCACGACGGTTCCTCCTTGTCGGCGACATGCGCCGGCGCAGGCGTGCGAGAGGCAGGCCGACGGCGACGTCAGATCGGCATCACTCTAGTGACACCGGAACGCGTAAGCGCACGTCCGTCGCGCATCGTGACCAATGCCTCACTCCGCCGCCGGAACTCCCTGACCTTGGACCCTTCCCGTCTTCTGGCAGGCTGCCGGGCATGAACGGGGCAGTACAGGGGTTCTACGCGGTCGTGCCCGCCGGTGGTGCCGGTACCCGGCTCTGGCCGCTGTCCAGGACGGCGGCGCCCAAGTTCCTCCACGACCTCACGGGAGCCGGTCGGTCCCTGCTGCAGAGCACGTGGGACCGGCTCGTCCCGCTGGCCGGGCCCGACGGCGTCCTGGTCGTCACCGGTCAGGTGCACGAGGCTGCCGTGCGTGCGCAGCTGCGGGACCTGCCGGCGTCCAACCTGATCCTGGAACCCTCGCCCCGTGAGTCGATGGCCGCGATCGGGCTGGCGGCTGCGGTGCTGGCCGAGCGGGACCCGGACGCCGTGCTCGGGTCCTTCGCGGCCGACCACGCCGTGGCCGACCAGCAGCTGTTCGAGCAGGCGATCAGGCAGGCCGTCGCCGCTGCGCGGGCCGGCGAGTTCGTCACCATCGGCATCACACCGACGCGGCCGTCGACCGGTTTCGGGTACATCCGGTGCGGCCAGCACCTGGCGATCGACGGGGCGCCGGATGCCATGCGGGTGGAGGAGTTCGTCGAGAAGCCGGACGTCGCCACCGCGGAGCAGTACCTGGCCAGCGGTAGGTACAGGTGGAACGCCGGCATGTTCGTCGTCCGTGCCGACGTGCTGCTGACCCATCTGCGCACGCACCACCCCCTGCTGCACGAAGGCCTCGTGACCATCGCCAGGGCGCGGGCGACCGCCGACTACGACCGCATCCTCGCCGACGTGTGGCCGGGACTGACCCGGATCGCGATCGACCACGCCATCGCCGAACCCGTCGCGGCCGGGGGAGGGGTCGCGGTCGTGCCGGGCGCGTTCGGCTGGGACGACGTCGGGGACTGGCAGTCGCTCGCGGACCTGCTCCCCCAGGACGGTGCCGGGACGAGTGGTGTTCAGGTGCTGGGGGACGCCGCGCAGGTCCTCGGTCACGACGCGAGTGGCCTGGTCGTGCCTACTGCAGGTCGCATGGTCGCGGTGCTCGGTGTCGAGGACGTGGTCGTGGTGGACACCCCGGACGCCGTCCTCGTGACGACCCGTGCCCATGCCCAGGAGGTCAAGGGCTTGGTCGACGCCCTCAAGCGGAGCGGTCGCGACGACCTGACGTAAGGCTCGGGCGGGCCACCCTCGTCGCACGGCTGATCCGTCCCGCCCCGTCCCGCCCCGTCCCGGTTCCCCGGCTATCCGTCCCGCCCTGCCGTGAACCCGCCGCCCATGCCATGAATGCAGCCGTGGATGCAGCAAAGGTGTCGTCAGCACGCGCTTTTGCTGCATCCACGGCTGCATCCACGCCTCTCCCGTGGCCCGGGCGCGGTCGGCCGTCCCCTACCGGCTGACAGCTCCCGGTCCCCACAGCGCCAGACCTTGTGCTGCACTCTCCGTCCACAGGCTGCCCAGATGTCGCGGCCGTCCACAGGTGGCAGCACCGTTCTGGTCAGTGCCTCCCGTGCCGATCAGCCTGACGACCATGAAGATCCCTGAAGCCCTACTGCCGGACGTCGAGAAGCAGCGCGCCATCGTCACCCGCCGGCAGTGCCTTGATGCGGGCCTGACGCCGGCGGCGGTGCGATGGGCAGTCGGTCGAACGGCTCAGATGGTGCTGCCGGGCGTGCTGGCGCTGTTCACCGGTGAGCTGGACGACGGGCAGAAGCTCGTCGCGGCCCAGCTCTGGGCGGGCGACGACGCGATGCTCGCCTCTTTCACCGCGGTGCGCTGGCACTCGATCGGGGACGTCCCCGACGACGGCCTGGTCCGAGTACTCGTGGGACCTCGACAGCCTGCTCGTCAGACCGGCTTCGTGATCGCCCGTCGCACGTATCGGCCTGATCCGAACCCGTGGTCCCGTGACCCCCTCTCGGTGTGCTCCCGTCCGCGAGCCCTGATCGATGCTGCCCGGGAGCTGCGGACCACCGACCGGGCCAGGACACTACTGATCCAGGCGGTGCAACGGGGGCACGTGCGGGAGCGAGACCTGTGGTCCGAGCTCGAGGCGGGCCCTGTCCAGCGCAGTGCCAGCGTTCGTGAAGCGATGCGTCAGGTGGGCAGCGGCGCGTGGTCGCCGCCGGAGTTCGACGTGCTCTCGGCGATGTCGAAGAGCAAGATCCTCCCACGCGTCTGGCCCAACCCCAGGCTGATCGCTGCCGACGGCACGGTGCTCCCATCACCCGACGGCTGGATCGACGAGGTGGCCCTGGCCATCCAGGTCCAGTCCAGGGAGTACCACCTGCGCGACGCCGACTGGGAAGGAACCGTCGCGACCGGCACGGTCTTCGCCGAGTACCTGGTGCCCGTGCTGGCCGTCACTCCCGCTCAGATCGCCGCCGACGTCCAGGGGTTCGTCCGTCGCGTCGAGCAGACGTACCTGCGCTTGCAGCGGTGCGGGACCCGGCCGGCCGTCCGGATGGTGATGCGCGGTCGTGGAGTGGTGCCGGCCTGAGGCGCGGTCGGTCATGGGCGGGTCCATCCAGCCGGAATCGAGCCCACCCCACGTGGTGGGTTCAGCCGGGGGTGGAGCAAAGGTGGGGGC
>JASBSH010000372.1 GCA_030149025.1 Actinomycetales bacterium
CCCCCAACGCCTGCACGACGTAGGGCTTGTCCGTCGTCACGTCACCGACCAGGTCGGCGCCGGCCATCGAAGGAGCACCCCGGACGACGTCACGCAGCTCCTCGACGGACCTGCGGGCCGCTTCCCCCGAGAAGAGACCCACCTTCATGGCCCCGCGCTCTCGCAAGTGGCGTGTGAGAGCGCGCGTGTCGACGTCCCGGATCCCGACGACGCCCTGCGCCTCGAGCTCCTCGCCCAGCGAACGCTGCGCCCGCCAGGACGAGACCCGGCGCGCCGGATCCCGCACGACATAGCCGGCGACCCAGATGCGGTCGGACTCCGGGTCCTCGTCGTTGACGCCCGTGTTGCCGATGTGCGGCGCCGTCATCACGACCACCTGGCGGTGGTAGGAGGGGTCGGTCAGCGTCTCCTGGTAGCCGGTCATCGCGGTGCAGAACACCGCCTCGCCGACGGTCTGCCCGACGGCGCCATACGGCCTGCCGGAGAAGGTGCGGCCGTCCTCCAGTACCAGCAGTGCCTCAGTCATGCGTTGTCTCCTCGTTGCGCTGGGCTTCTGACTGACCAGTGCCGAGCAGCGTGGACACGGCGGCCTCGAGGGGCTGCCGGTCGCGCTCGTACCGCGGCCGGAGTCCGGTGTCGACGTCCCGGTCACCCAGGCGCCAGGTGATCACGACGATGCCCTCACGGTCGGCAACCTTGCCGGCCATGCCGCGCTGGCGGTGCACCGCGACCAGCTCCCCGGCCGGGATCCACAGCGGCGGCTCACCCTGTCGCGCCACCATGACGCCGTCGGGGTGGACGCCGACGTCGGCGTCCGCGCGGATACCCAGCCGGTGCGCCGCGATGCGGTCGAGGGCTCGACCGGCGTGGGTGGTGGTGACGTAGACAGCCTCCACCGGGCCGAAGATCGGGTCTTTCAACTCGGGCGGTACGGCAGGCAGCGCGGCGACCATCGTCGTGTCTCGCCGGGTACGCCGGCGCCAGCCCCACCAGAAGAGGAACCACATGACAGGGATGGTCAACAGCAGCAGGACACCTGCCTGTACCTCGCTCACCGGCCGACTCCGATCGGCTCTTCGGCGTTCTCCCGCAACGGCTCTGCGAGCGAGCCGTCGAGCACCGTCGGGTGCCCCTTGAAGAACGTGGCGACCACGCGGCCAGGAAGCTCGCGTCCGGCGAACGGACTGTTGCGACCCATGGTGGCCATGGCGTAGGGGTCCACGACTCGACGATGAGCCGGGTCGACCAGCGTGATGTTGGCTGGCTCACCGACTACCAGGGGCCGGCCCTGGTCACGAAGCTGCCCGATCTGCGCCGGAGTCGCCGACAGCACGCGAGCGACGTCCGCCCAGGTCATGAGCCCGGTGTCGACCATCGCCTCCTGCACGACGGACAAAGCGGTCTCCAGACCGGTCATGCCCATCGCCGCGACCGCCCATTCGCAGTCCTTGTCCTCGACCGGGTGGGGCGCGTGGTCGGTGGCGACGATGTCGATGGTGCCATCGGCGAGCGCCCGGCGTAGCGCCGCAACGTCTTCCGCTGTCCGCAGCGGCGGGTTCACCTTGTACACCGGGTCGTAGCCGCGCACCTCGTCGTGCGTGAGCATGAGGTGGTGCGGCGTGACCTCCGCAGTGACCTGGATGCCGCGCGCCTTGGCC
>JASBSH010000139.1 GCA_030149025.1 Actinomycetales bacterium
CTAGGCCGCTACACAACGGGGCCGTGCGCGTGGTGACTCTATCGCGACCGAGCCACCGACTTCGCGCTGGGGTACCAGGACTCGAACCTAGACTAACTGAACCAGAATCAGTCGTGCTGCCAATTACACCATACCCCAAGGGGGTACCACGCTAGTCAGGCTTTCCGCGTGGCCACCGACGCAGGATGCTACCTGAGTCGGTCTGGGTCGACCAAAACGGGCGGCTCCCCAGGCCCTGCCACGGGCCGGGAGCGGGTCATGGCTGCGGCGGTCCCTGCACCGGGGGCTGCCACGGCGCACCCGGCGCCAGCGGTGGACCCGGCGGCCACGGGGGCGGTGTCGGCCGGTAGAGCCGCTGCACTGCGCGCCGCCGCCCCCACCACAGCAGCACAGCGGCGAGGACCGCGAGGCTCACCACGTCAACGGCCACGACACCCGCGGGCGCATCGCTGATCAGCAGGGACTCCTCGAGTCCCCCGGTCAGGATCACCGGGACGAAGACGACGACATTGTTGACCGCGTGCACCGCCACGGCCGCCTCGAGACCGCCGGTGCGCCACGTCAGGTACGACGCGATGGCACCGAAGGCGAACCGATCCGCGAAGAGCCACACGTTCTGGCCGCCGTGCGCCAGAGCGAAGACGGTCGAGCTGATCACCCCCGCCACCACCGCACCGATCAGGGGCCGAGCGAAGAGCGCGCCGACGGTCTGGGTCATCCAACCGCGCATGAAGTACTCCTCACCCGCCGCCTGGAACGGGGTGGTGAGGAACACGATGAGGAGCAGTGCGACGGTCTGCTTCTCCGGCGCGCCCCTCGGCCAGCCGTCGATCGCGTAGAGGACGACCGATGAGACGACCAGGAGCACCAGGCTGATGACGGCGCACTCCCCCAGCCAGCGCCAACGGACACCACCGGCCACCGAGGAGACCCACCGCGGGCGCCAGAGGTGACCCGCCCAGACACCCAGCATCGCGATCGGGATCCCCGCCGCGAGCAGCAGGTTGTTGAGCAGCACGAACCCCGGCTGGGCGAAGATCGACTGGTCGTTGACGAGGTTCCCCAGGCCAACACCCGTCGCCAACGCCACCACGACGAACGCCACCGCCGACACCAGGAACAGCCCGACCAGAGTCCCGACGACGACGCCGACGGAGACCAACGTCCGCCACCAGCGGTGCCGGTAGCCACGAAGCAGCTGCGGGTACGGCCTCGCCTGTGACGCCTCGGCCGGCCACGTGGGGACAGGGGGTGCCGGCTGGTACGCCGGCTGCCCGTACGCCGCGGCCGTCCCGTACACCGGCCCGGTCACGAGCCTGCCCGCTCCACGAGTGCGGCGTGCAGAGCCCGGATCCGTGCCAACGACGAGGACCTGCCGAGGATCTCCATCGACTCGAACAGCGGCGGTGAGACCCGCCGGCCCGACACCGCGACCCGCAACGGCCCGAACGCCAGGCGCGGCTTGACGCCCAGGCCGTCGACCAGTGCCGCCCGCAGCGACGCCTCGATCTCCGCCGTCGTAAAGGACTCCAGCGACCCGAGCGCGTCCGCAGCGGCGTCGAGAACGGCCGGGGCGTCGTCCTTGAGCGAAGCGAGCGCGTCGTCCTCGACAACGAGACTGTCCTCGTCCACCAGGAGGAAACCGAGCAGGCCCGGCGCCTCGCCGAGCAGCTGCATACGGGTCTGGACCAGCGGCGTCGCCGCGTCGAGGACGTCGAGCTGCTCTCGCGTCAGGTGCTCGCCCACCAGCCCGGCCGCCCGCAGGTACGGGACCATCCGGTCACGCAGGTCGTCCGGGTCCAGCAGCCGGATGTGCTCGGCGTTGATCGCCTCGGCCTTCTTGAGGTCGAACCGGGCCGGGTTCGGCTGCACGTCGGCGATGTCGAACTTCTCGACCATCTCCTCGGGGGAGAACACGTCACGATCCGGTGCGATCGCCCAGCCGAGCAGGGCCAGGTAGTTCAGCAGTCCTTCGCGGATGAAGCCCCTGTCGCGGTGGTGGAAGAGGTTCGACTCAGGGTCGCGCTTGGAGAGCTTCTTGTTGCCCTCCCCCATCACGTAGGGCAGGTGCCCGAAATGCGGTGTGTCCGTGGCGACTCCGATGTCCCGCAGCGCCCGGTACAGCACCAGCTGCCTCGGGGTGGAGCTCAGCAGGTCCTCCCCGCGCAGCACGTGCGTGATGCCCATCAGCGCGTCGTCCACCGGGTTGACGAACGTGTAGAGGGGGCTGCCGTCCGCACGCGCGACGACGAAGTCCGGTATCGAGCCGGCAGGGAACCGGACGACGCCACGCACGAGGTCGGTGAACTCCAGGTCCTCGTCCGGCATCTTCACGCGCAGGACGGGACGGCGTCCCTCCGCGACGTAGCCGGCTCGCTGTTCCGCTGTGGTCTCGCGGTCGAAGTTGTCGTACCCGAGCTTCGGGTCGCGGCCGGCGGCGAGGTGCCGCGCCTCGATCTCCGCGGGCGACGAGAAGGACTCGTAGACGTGGCCCGCGTCCTTCAGGCGCCGCATGATCTGCGTGTAGATCTCGCTGCGCTGAGACTGCCGGTAGGGGCCGTGCGGGCCGCCGACCTCCACGCCCTCGTCCCAGTCCAGGCCGAGCCAACGCATCGCCT
>JASBSH010000384.1 GCA_030149025.1 Actinomycetales bacterium
CGTGTTCCCGTGGATGTTGATTCCGTTCAGGATCGCGCCCATCGCGTGCTCGCGGACCCCGAAGTGCAGCGTGCGCCCGTACGGGTTGCCGGGGAACGCCTTCGTCGCGCGCTCGGAGGGGATGAAGGAGGGCTCGCCCTCCATGGTCGTGTTGTTGCTCTCGGCGAGGTCCGCCGAACCGCCCCACAGCTCCGGCAGCACCGGTGCCAGCGCGGTGAGCACCTGACCGGACGCCTTGCGCGTGGCCATCTCCTTGCCACCAGGGAATTCCGGCAGGGCCTCGGTCCAGCCGTCGGGCAGCCGCCGGTCGCGGACCCGGTCGAGCAAGCTCGCGCCGTCCGGGTAGGCCTCGCGCCAGCGCTGGAACGACTCGTCCCACTGGCGGCGCAGCTGCTGGCCGCGGTCGCGCACCTTCCGCGCGTGGGCCAGCACCTCGTCCTCGACGACGAAGGACCTGTCGGGGTCGAAGCCGAGCTCCCGCTTGAGGGCCGCGACCTCCTCGCCGCCGAGCGCCGAGCCGTGGATCTTGCCGGTGTTCTGCTTGGTGGGGGAGGGCCAGCCGATGGTGGTCCGCAGGGCGATGAACGACGGGCGGGTCGTCTCCGCCTTCGCGGCCTGGAGGGCTCGCGCGAGGGCCTCGACGTCCTCGTGGTACCCGCCGTCCGTGGAGGTCCAGTCCACCCGCTGGGTGTGCCACCCGTACGCCTCGTAGCGGGCGACGACGTCCTCGCTGAACGCGATGTCCGTGTCGTCCTCGATCGAGATGTTGTTGTCGTCGTAGATCACGACGAGGTTGCCCAGCTGCTGGTGACCGGCCAGCGAGCTGGCCTCTGCGGTGACGCCCTCCTCCATGTCACCGTCGGAGGCCATCACCCAGATGGTGTGGTCGAACGGGCTCTGGCCAGGGGCGGCGTCCGGGTCGAACAGGCCGCGCTCCCGGCGAGCTGCCATGGCCATCCCGACGGCGTTCGCCAGTCCCTGCCCGAGCGGGCCGGTCGTCACCTCCACGCCGTCGGTGTGCTTGTACTCCGGGTGGCCGGGGGTCTTGGAGCCCCAGGTGCGCAGGGCCTCCAGGTCGCTGAGCTCGAGGCCGTACCCGGACAGGTACAGCTGGATGTACAGGGTCAGGCTGGTGTGGCCGGCGGACAGGATGAACCGGTCACGCCCGAGCCAGTGCGGGTCGGAAGGGTCGTGCCGCAGCACCCTCTGGAACAGCAGGTAGGCGGCGGGGGCAAGGCTCATCGCCGTGCCGGGGTGGCCGTTGCCGACCTTCTCCACCGCATCGGCCGCCAGGACCCGGATGGTGTCCACCGCTCGCTGGTCGGTCTCGGTCCACTCGAACTTCTCGGCGTCCACCGAACCCCTCTCTGTGGCCGGCCCGTCGACGACGCTGGTCTCGCAACGCTGCCGGCCCGTTGTCGTGTCGCGTCTTGTTGCTCTGCCGGGTGGACGGCGTCCGGCTGCTTCGTCCGGCGCGTCGGTCCGTAGGCCCACGTGCGAGCCTACCGATGCGCTATGTGCGAGGCACGTCGCCATGGCGTGGGACGGGTCATGCTCGGTTCCTGAGCCTTGCCGGCGTTGATCGCACGGGGCGTCTCGGTAGGGGATGGGTCGGCGCGTAGCATGGCGGCGTCTGCGCCGTCTCGGCACAGTCCGTCGGCGCGTACGCGTGACGCGCCCAGTGAAGGAAACGGATTTCGTGACTTCAGTGCCCCACTCCGGCTCGGCTGCACCGGCGGTCGCCGGCGCGACCCCGGAGGAGTCGGTCCCCAGGACTGGTCGCCCGCGCCGGTCCCGCGTCGCGGCGTTCGTGGCGCTGACCAAGCCGCGGATCATCGAGTTGCTGCTGGTCACGACGATCCCGACGATGTTCCTCGCCCAGGGCGGTTTCCCGTCCTGGTGGCTCGTTCTCGCCACCCTGCTCGGCGGCACGCTGGCCGCGGGCAGTGCGAACACGCTCAACTGCTACATCGACCGCGACATCGACGTGGTCATGCACCGGACGAAGAACCGCCCGCTCGTCACCGGTGAGGTCACCCCGCGCGAGGCGCTCGTCTTCGGCATCGTCCTCGGCATCGTCGCCACGGCCTGGCTCGCGGTGACGGTGAACGTGCTGTCCGCGGGACTCGCGCTCGCCGCGATCCTGTTCTACGTCCTCGTCTACACGATGGGCCTCAAGCGCCGGACCCCGCAGAACATCGTCTGGGGCGGTGCCGCGGGTTGCATGCCGGTGCTGATCGGCTGGTCGGCGGTGACGAACACCCTGTCCTGGGCGTCACTGGTGCTGTTCGGGATCATCTTCCTCTGGACGCCGCCCCACTACTGGCCGCTGTCCATACGGTTCGCGCGGGACTACTCGGCCGTGTGGGTCCCGATGCTCGGTGCGGTCGAGCGGCCGGAGCGTGTCGCCCGTCAGATCGTCGCCTACTCCTGGGCGATGGTCGCGTGGTCGCTGCTGTTGATCCCGGTCGCCCCGACGGGCCCGGTGTACGCGGGTGCGGCGGTGCTGCTCGGCGCCTGGTTCCTGGTCGAGGCGCACATGCTGGACCGTCGGGCGCACAGCGGCAAGGGCAACCCCAAGGCGATGCGCGTGTTCCACCTGTCGATCACGTACCTGACGCTGCTGTTCGTCGCGATCGCCGTGGACCCGTTCGTCAGGTTCTGACGGTGAGGCAACGGCGCGTAGCGGGCAGTCGCCACCCTTCGCAAACCGCGACGTTCGGCAGGGCCCTCCCGCCCTGTTGAGCACGGGGCCCCCTGCAGAACGTCGCGGTCTGGAGACCCACGGACAAACCGCGACGTTCGGCAAGGCCCTCCCGCCCTGTTGAGCACGGGGCCCCCTGCAGAACGTCGCGGTCTGTCGCTCCTTACGCGCGTTCGCGCAGGCCCATCAGCAGCGCCGTGAGCGTGACGGTGAGCAGGCTCGCCCCGAGCATGTGCGCCAGCACCAGCGCCTCCGGCAGCCCGGTTGCGTACTGCGTGTACCCGATCAGCCCCTGCACCAGCGTCACGGCGAGCACCCACCGGGCCCGTCGACGCGCCACCGCGGGCGCCTTCACCAGGGACAGGGCGACGAGCAGCCCGACCAGCAGTCCCACGAACAACAGCACCATGTCCGCGTGCAGCCAGCTGATCGTGCGCGGGTCGAGGGCGAACCTGGCCGGTTGGTCGGCGTCCCCGGAGTGCGGGCCCGCACCGGTCACCACCGTGCCGAGCACCAGCACCACGGCGCCCACCCCCGCCAGCAGCCGGGCCAGACGCACGACAGGAACGGGCACGAGAAGCTGCGGGACGCCGTCCCCCTCCCTTGCGCCGAGGAGGAGCAGGACGGACAGGGCGATCAACGCCATTGACACGAGGAAGTGGGCCGCCACCGTGATCGGGTGTAGGCCGGTGAGCACCGTGATCCCGCCCAACACGGCCTGCACGGCAACGCCGGTCAACAGAAGCACGGCGAGCAGTCGCAGTCGGAGTCGCCGCCACACCACAACCAGCACCGCGAGGGCCGCGATCCCGACCACGCCGGTCAGCGTGCGGTTCCCGAACTCGATGTACTTCTGGTAGCCCTCCGCCTGCTCGACGA
>JASBSH010000385.1 GCA_030149025.1 Actinomycetales bacterium
GCTGGTGCTCGACGTCCGGCCCGCCCTCGCCGGCGGCTCGCGCTGATGTGCGCGACCCCGGCGAGGACTACCCGGAAGTGGTGACACGGCTCCACCTGCCCCGCACGGCGCTGCGGCGCGGCGAAGGCCGTCAACCGGAGCAGCCGGTGTACCGGGTCACCGACGCCCGCAGACCCCACAGCGACGACCAGCACTCGCGGGTCGTGAAGTACCTGGTCTCCATGTCCGTCCGCATGGTGTGCCTCGGTGCCGCTCTGTTCACGCCGGCTCCGTGGTTGTGGCTGTTCGTCGCGGGCGCTGTCGTCCTGCCGTACGTGGCCGTCGTCATGGCGAACGCCGGTGTGGAGCAACGGCCTGAGCCTTTCCAGGGCTACGAGGGGGATGAACCGCGCGAAATCGACGGCCGACCCTCGAACACCCTGGGAAACGGTGGCCCGAGTGGCCGACCTTGACATCGTTCCGTGCCATACTGGGGCCCGCACGTTCCGCCTCCCCCGTCGGGACGTGTAGGACGCCGGGTGGCCTCCCCCCGTTGCCACCCGGCGTCCCCTTTTCCCTTCTCCCGGTGCCTGCGGGTAGCTCCTGTTGCGTAGCCACCACCCGGACCCCCGTTGTCCGGACGGTGACGGGCGGGTGACACTGGATCCATGAGCAGCGCAGGGGCAGGGCGCGTCGAGCAGGATGTCGATCATGACTACGTGCAACTGCATGAACCACCGTCGAACCTGATCTGCAGCGCCCGCGGCTGCGGCGCCGCGGCGCAGTGGGCGCTGCGGTGGAACAACCCCCGACTTCATACGCCGGAACGCCGCAAGACCTGGCTCGCCTGCGACGAGCACCGGTCGAGCCTGAGCGAGCACCTGAGCGTGCGCGGCTTTCTGCGCGAGACCGAACCGGTCAGCGCTCTCGCGACCGACCGGGCCGGTGCCTGACACCGCTGCGGGCTGAGGAACCGGGCCGCGTTACGGTCATCCGGTGTACCGGTTCCTGCTGTCGTGGCGCTGGCTGGGGGCCTTCCTGCTCACCGTCGTGATCGCGGCGGGCTTCGTCCTTCTCGCGAACTGGCAGTGGCAACGCCGTGAGGCGCGCGTCGCCGCGAACGCCGTGGTGACCAACAACTACGACCGTGAACCGGTCACCCTGGCCGAGGTGCTGGACGGCGGCGGGCGCCTGCCCCCGTCCAAGGAGTGGACGCCCGTCGAGCTGACCGGCTCCTACCTCGGGCAGGACGCGCTGCTCCTTCGCAACCGGCCCCTGAACGGGCAGCCGGGCTACCACTCCCTCGTGCCCTTCGCCACCGACGACGGCCGCGTCGTCCTCGTCGACCGCGGGTGGCTACCCGCAGGCCAGACCGGCCGCGGCCCCGACGCCGTACCGGCGCCTCCGCCGGGGAAGGTGCGTGTCGTCGTCCGGCTCCGTCCTGCCGAACCGGGCGACAGTCGCGACGATGCAGCCGGTCAGCCCCTTCGGCAGGTGCAGCGCGTCTCCCCTGCCACCGCACCCCTGCCGGACGTCGAGCGAACGCAGCTCCTGACCGACGCCTACGGCGTCCTGGCGCAGGAGGACCCGGCACCCCCCGAGGCTCCGCAGAAGCTGCCGAAGCCGGAGTTGGACGAGGGTCCCCATCTGTCGTACGCCCTGCAGTGGTTCGTGTTCGGGGTCGGCGCCTTCGTCGGTCTCTGGGTGCTGGTCCGCAGGGCCGCGGAGGACGACTCCTTCGCCGAGACGGGAAGGACGGCGGCCCCGCGACGCCCGACGCGCGCACGCCGCCCCACCGCCGAGGAGGAGGAGGACGCGCTGATCGAGGCCCAGCTCGGGCAGACTGTGGCGCGATCCGATGACATGTCCAGGGACAGGGAGGGAACGGATGGACCTCGGACTGGCTGACCGCGTCTACATCGTCACCGGGGGGTCACGCGGGCTGGGCTTCGCCGGCGCTCAGGCGCTCGTGGACGACGGGGCCCGGGTCGTCGTCGCGAGCCGTCGGCAGGAGGCGGTCGAGGCCGCCTGCGAGAAGCTGGGCGGTCAGGAGCAGGCGTTGCCGGTCCCCGCGGACCTCGCCGACCCGGACGCCGCGCAGCGGCTGGTGTCGGCCGCGACCGATCGCTTCGGCCGGCTGGACGGCGCGCTCCTCAGCGTCGGGGGCCCACCTCCGGGGGACGTCATGCAGGTCACGGACGAGCAGTGGCGGTCGGCGTTCGACTCCGTCTTCCTCGGCCCGGTGCGGCTCGCGCGGGCCGTCGCGGAGCACTGCGTGGACGCCGGTACCGACGGTTCGGTGGTCTTCGTGCTGTCCAGCTCCGTGAAGGAGCCCGTCAAGGGGCTCGGCATCTCCAACGGCCTGCGCCCCGGCCTGGCCATGGCCGCGAAGTCGCTGTCCGACGAACTCGGCCCGAAGGGCATCCGGTTCAACGCCGTGCTGCCGGGGCGGCTCGCCACCGACCGGATCAAGGAGCTCGACGAGGCGAGCGGTGACGCGGAGGCGAACCGGGCGCGGCTGGAGGCGGCCATCCCCCTTCGCCGGTACGGCAAGCCCGAGGAACTGGGCCGGGTCGCCGCGTTCCTGCTGTCACCGGCGGCCAGCTACGTCACCGGCGTCGTCGTGCCCGTCGACGGTGGCGCGCTACACGGCCTCTGACCCACGACTCCCACAACCCTCGTGATCTTGCACTTCTGCAGATGCCGATCGGGCTGTCAGCCCACGAGCTCCTGATCGGCGAACTGGGTCGTGTACAGCTCGGCGTACAGCCCGCCGGCCGCGAGCAGCTCGGCGTGCCGGCCGCGCTCCACCACCCGCCCCCGGTCGAGGACGACGATCATGTCGGCGCTGCGGACCGTGGACAGTCGGTGGGCGATGACCAGGGACGTGCGGCCCTCGAGCGCCGTGTCGAGCGCCCGCTGGACTGCCAGCTCGGACTCCGAGTCCAGGTGCGCGGTCGCCTCGTCGAGAACCACGACGCCGGGAGCCTTGAGGAGCAACCGGGCGAGCGCCAGGCGCTGCTTCTCGCCGCCTGACAACCGGTGACCACGGTCGCCGACCACGGTGTCGAGCCCCTCGGGCAGGGACGACACCAGGTCCCAGACCTGCGCGGCACGAAGCGCTTCCTCGAGGTCCGCCTCCGTCGCCTCGGGGCGTGCGTAAAGCAGGTTGGCACGGACCGTGTCGTGGAACAGGTGCGCCTCCTGGGTGACCACTCCCACCCGTGAGTGCAGGGACTCCAGGCGGGCGTCGCGCAGGTCCACCCCGCCGACGCGGACGACGCCGGACGTCGGGTCGTACAGCCGCGCGACCAGCGAGGTGACCGTGGTCTTGCCCGCACCGCTGGGACCGACCAGGGCCACCAGCTGCCCGGGCTCGACGCGGACGTCGATGTCTGTCAGGACCTGGTCGCCGGCCCGGCGGTCGGCGTGAGCGACCTGCTCGAGCGAGGCCAGGGACACCTCATCGGCGCCGGGGTAGCGGAACGAGACGCCCTTCAGCTCCACCGACAGCGGCCCCGCAGGCAGGTCGACGGGGTCGTCCGCCTCGGCGACCAGCGGCGGTAGGTCGAGCACCTCGAAGACCCGCTCGAAGCTGACGAGCGCGGTCATCACGTCCACACGGACGTTCGCCAGCCCGGTGATCGGGCCGTAGAGCCGGCCGAGCAGCGCGGCGAGTGCGAGCAGGGTGCCCACCGTGAGGGTCCCGCCGATGGCGAGCAGTCCCCCGATGCCGTACACGAGCGCGGTAGCCAGCGCCGCAACGGTGGTCAGCGCGGTGAAGAAGATGCGGTTGCTCATCGCGATCTTCACGCCGATGTCCCGGACCTGGGCGGCGCGCGCGGCGAACTGCCCGTCCTCTTCGCGGGGACGGCCGAAGAGCTTCACGAGGAGCGCACCGGCGACGTTGAAGCGCTCGGTCATCCGGTTGCCCAGGTCGGCATTCAGCTGCATCGACTGACGGGTCAGCCCCTGCAACCGGCGGCCGACCCGTCGCGCGGGCAGCCAGAACACCGGGAGCAGGACGAGCGCCGCCACCGTGATCGGCCATGAGAGGTAGAGCATCGCCACGCCGACGCCGAGGAGGGTCACGACGTTGGAGACGACCGACGACAGCGTGCTCGTGAACGCCTGCTGGGCACCGATCACGTCGTTGTTCAGGCGCGAGACGAGCGCACCGGTCTGCGCACGGGTGAAGAAGGCGATCGGCTGGCGCTGGACGTGTGAGAAGACCTTGGTCCGCAGGTCGTAGATCAGGCCCTCACCGATCCGGGACGACAACCAGCGCTGGACCAGGGTGATGCCGGCGTCGACGATCGCGAGCGCCGCGACGATCAACGACACGGTGATCACCACACCGCGGTCCCCTGGGATCACTCCCTGGTCGATGATCCGCTTCAGCAGCAAGGGGGTGACGACCACGAGGGCCGAGCTGGCCACCACCAGGACGAGGAACATGAGGATCTGGAGCCGGTAGGGACGCGCGAACGCGAGCACGCGCCGTCCGGTACCGGTCGCGAGCCGGTGGTGGACGACGTTCGGGTCCTGCCGCGACGACCGTAACGCCGCACCGGCGATGCTGCCGTGCCCGTTCACCCGGCGCCGTCCGTTCGGCTCTCCGCGAGGGCCGTCCGACCCGACACGCCCATGCAGCCCACGTGCCCTCCTTCTCCCCCGGGAGGATCCCGGGCTCAGGCGGGTCAACGCGATGAGGCCGGTGCTTCTTCCTCGCGAACGCGGCGGGCGAGCTCCCGCAGCCGACGGGCCTGGTGCGCACGCTCCGCTGCACGCTGTTCTTCACCACGTCGTCCGACCGCTCCCCGAAGCAGCGACTTCACCGCGGCCACTGCGTCGGGGGACGGTCCCAGAAGCCCGGCGACGAGCTCGTCGACGGCGGCCGGTAGCCGCTCGACCGGTACGGCGCGGTTGGCCAGGCCGCGGGCGACCGCCTCCGTCGCGTCGACCGTGCGGCCGGTCGCGCACAGCTCCAGTGCCACCGCGGACCCGACCGCGTCGACCAGCGGGCCGGTACCCGCCAGATCCGGTACGAGGCCGAGCGTGACCTCGCGCATGGCGAACTGGACGTCGTCGGCGACCACCCGCACGTCGCAGGCCAGGGCCAGCTGGAAGCCGGCACCGACGGCGTGCCCCTGCACCGCCGCGATCGTGACGGCGTCCACCTCCCGCCACCACGTGAACGCCCGCTGGAACCCCGCGATGGTGCGGTCCAGCTCCTGGTCGGGCAGTGCGGCGAGCTGTGGCAGACCCGGCTCCCCGAGGACCGTCCCGGTGAGCATGCCGAGGTCGAGCCCGGCCGAGAAGGACGGACCGTTGCCCGAGAGGACGACCACGGTGGGCCGGTGCGTCACCACCGCCTCTCCTACGTCGGCCAGTGCCCTCCACATGGTGGGCGTCTGGGCGTTACGTCGGTCGGGGCGGTCGAGCACCACGTCCCACCGGCGTTGGCTCAGGCGCAGGTCGATCCCCGCTGCCCGGCACGTGTCGAGCAGATTGCCGAGACCCGAAGCGTCGCTTCCCGACTCCGGCCGCTGCGTCGGCCGGTCGCTGTGCGACCGCTGTGTCACCGTGATTTCGCGCTCTTGGCCGCCGTGGTGCTCTTCCGCCGCGTGGCGCCTCCCCTGCCGCGCAGGTTGGCGCCCGCATCGGTCAGCAGACGGTGCACGAAACCGTACGAGCGGCCCGTCGACTCGGCCAGCTCCCTGATGCTGGCCCCCTTCTCGTAACGGCGCACGAGGTCGCTCGCGAGGTCCTCGCGAGCCTCACCGACGATGCGTTGACCCTTGGGCAGGCCTGGCATGGGTTCCCTCCTCGATGGGCAATGGCAAGCTGGCGACTGGCTGGTTGATCGACAGTTCATCGACACGTTACGCCGGGACCGATCACTCTGCCCGACGACATGATCAGGCGAGCGACACCAGGTCGCGGTACTCCTCGCCCCACAGGTCCTCCACCCCGTCCGGGAGCAGCACGACGCGTTCGGGGGCCAACGCGTCGACGGCCCCCTCGTCGTGAGTGACCAGCACGACAGCCCCCTCGTAGCGGTGAAGCGCACCGAGGACCTCCTCCCGCGAGGCCGGGTCGAGGTTGTTCGTCGGCTCGTCGAGCAGGAGCACGTTCGCCGCTGAGACGACCAGCGTGGCCAGCGCCAGACGCGTCTTCTCGCCACCGGACAGGACCCCGGCCGGCTTGTCCGCGTCGTCACCGCTGAACAGGAACGAGCCCAGCACCTTCCGCACCTCGGTGTCGTCGAGATCCGGCGCGGCGGAACGCATGTTCTCCAGCACCGTGCGGTCGGTGTCGAGCGTCTCGTGCTCCTGGGCGTAGTAACCCAGCCGCAGCCCGTGCCCCGGCTCGACCTGCCCGGTGTCGGGCTCATCGATCCCCGCGAGCAACCTCAGGAGAGTCGTCTTGCCGGCACCGTTCAGCCCGAGCACCACCACCCGGCTCCCCCGGTCGATCGCCAGGTCTACGTCCGTGAACACCTCCAGGGAGCCGTAGGAGCGGGAGAGGCCGGTCGCCCTGAGCGGCGTCTTACCACAGGCGGCAGGGGTCGGGAAGCGCAGCTTGGCCACCTTGTCCCGCTGCCGCACGTCCTCCAGGCCGTCCAGGAGCCGTTCGGCACGCCGCGCCATGTTCTGCGCCGCGACGGCCTTCGTGGCCTTCGCCCGCATCTTGTCGGCCTGGCTGAACAGAGCGGCGGCCTTCTTCTCGGCGTTCGCGCGCTCCCGGTGCCGACGACGTTCGTCGGTCTCGCGCTGCTGCAGGTAGGCCTTCCACCCCACGTTGTAGACGTCGAGGCGGCCTCGGTTGGCGTCGAGGTAGAAGACCTTGTTCACAACGGTCTCGACCAGTCCGACGTCGTGGCTGATCACGATCAGCCCACCGGTGTGGGCCTTCAGGTAGTCCCGCAGCCAGACGATCGAGTCGGCGTCCAGGTGGTTCGTCGGCTCGTCCAGCAGCAGCGTCTGCGCACCGGAGAACAGGATCCGCGCCAGCTCCACCCGACGCCGCTGACCGCCGGAGAGGGTGCGAAGCGGTTGAGCGAGAACACGTTCCTCAAGACCCAGGTTGCTGGCGATCCTCGCGGCCTCGGACTCCGCGGCGTACCCGCCACGGGCGTGGAGCTCGGCCTCCAACCGCGCGTAGCGAGCCATCGCGCGGTCGCGCGTGTCGTCGTCCGCACTCGCCATCTCGCCCTCGGTGCGCCGCATCTGGGAGATGACGTCGTCCAGGCCGCGCGCGGACAGGATGCGGTTCACGGCAAGCACATCGAGGTCGCCGGTGCGGGGATCCTGCGGGAGGTAACCGACTTCCCCGCTGCGCTGCACGCTGCCGGCCGCGGGCATGGCCTCGCCGGCGAGCACCTTGGTGAGCGTCGTCTTGCCGGCGCCGTTGCGCCCAACGAGGCCGACCCGGTCCCCAGGGCCGACCCGGAAGGTGACGTCCTGCATGAGGAGACGGGCACCGGCGCGCAGCTCGATACCGGTGGCGCTGATCACGTGACCTCTCAGGGCGGCGTCGGGAGAACTGGTGGCTGACGGTAGGGGCGGGCCCAGTGGCCCTGGCGGCCGCTGCCGCACCGTCCGTCAGACTTCTTCGTCAGGGCGTCCTGCTGGCCACGCACCTAGTGTACGAGCCGTGACGGAGCGCGAGGTCGACCAGTGAGCTTCAACGAGGGCGTGCAGATCGACCCCGGCCGGGCGTCCGGCGGCGGAGGAGGTGGTGGACGCATCGCCGTCGGGGGCGGCATCGGCGGTGTCGTCATGCTCATCCTGGCGCTGGTCACGGGCGTCAACCCCGGTGACCTGCTCGGGGGCGGCGGTGCACCGGCACAGCCGGGCGGCTCCGGCCAGTTCGCGCAGTGCACGTCCGGGCAGGCCGCGAACATCGACGTCGACTGCCGGATCATCGCCACGGCCGAGAGCCTCGACGCGGTCTGGGCGGACCTGCTGCCTCAGGAGACCGGCCAGCGGTACACGAAGCCCGGTCTGACGATCTTCCGCCAGGCGACGTCCACGGGGTGCGGCACGGCGTCCAGCGAGGTCGGCCCGTTCTACTGCCCGGTGGACCAGACCGCGTACTTCGACTCGAGCTTTTTCCAGGTGCTGTCCGACCGGTTCGGCGCCAGCAGCGGACCGCTCGCACAGGAGTACGTGGTGGCGCACGAGTTCGGGCACCACATCCAGAACGAGCTGGGACTGCTGGGTCGCAGCCAGCAGGACCCGCAGGGCCCGGAGTCCGGCTCGGTGCGGACCGAGCTGATGGCCGACTGCCTGGCCGGTGTCTGGGCCTCGCACGCCGCGAGCACACCCGACCCCCAGACCGGCCAGCCCTTCCTCAAGCCACTGACGCAGCAGGACATCTCAGACGCCCTCTCCGCGGCCGCCGCGGTGGGTGACGACCGGATCCAGCGGGCAGCACAGGGCCGGGTGAACCCGGAGACGTGGACGCACGGGTCCAGCGAGCAGCGCCAGAAGTGGTTCGTGACGGGCTACCAGACCGGCCGGCTGGGCGCTTGCGACACCTTCTCGGCCCGCGACCTCGGCTGACGGCTAGCCTCCCGCCATGTCATCGCGCACCCCCCAGCGCCGGATGCCCGCCCGCGACCTTGCCCTGGTGGCGTCGTTCGCCGCCCTGATCGCGGTGCTCGGGCTACCCGGTGCCCTGCAGCTGTTCGGCAACGCCGTCCCGATCACCCTCCAGACGCTCGGGGTGATGCTCGCAGGTTCGATCCTCGGCTGGAAGCGCGGTGCCCTGTCGGTCCTCGTGCTGCTGGCGCTCGTGGCGATGGGCCTACCGCTGCTGTCCGGCGGCCGCGGTGGCCTGGCCGTTTTCGCCGGACCCAGTGCCGGCTACCTCGTCGGCTGGGTCTTCGGCGCGGCGGTGATCGGCTGGCTGGTGCAGCGGCGGCTGCCCGCCTACCCCACGTGGTGGGGCGCCCTGGCGAACGTGGTCGGGGGAATCGGGGTGGTCTACCTGTTCGGGATCCCGATCCAGGCGGCGATCACGGGCACCTCCGGTGTGGTCGCGACCGCGGTGTCGTCGGTGGTGTTCCTGCCGGGTGACATCGTCAAGGTCGTTCTCGCCACGGCCGTTGCCGCCGCCGTCCACCGCGGCTACCCCAGTGCGACGGCGCCGGCGCAAGCCCGAGGCAAGGAGCACGTTCGGGGCAGTTGATGCCGCCTGAGAGTCGCCGAGGTGCTCGTCCACGCGCTCGTCTCACGAGACCCCATCCAGGTGCTGGACCGGATCTCAGCCGCCACCGCGTCGGAGGAACCCTGGGCCGTCCTCGATGTGGCGTGGCCGACGGCGCAGCTCGATGCCGCCCGAGCGCAACTAGACCAAGCAGTCGCAACCGGTCACCTTCGTCGCGGCGACCTCGTGACGTTCACGTCCGGCTCCACAGCGAAGCCGCGTGGCGTCGTCCGCACCGTCGCCTCCTGGGACGCCAGCGTCGGCCCGCTGACCGCCATCACCGGCCTGACTGCCGACGACAAGGTGTGGCTGCCGGGAGCGCTCTCGTCCTCCCTGTTCCTGTACGGCGCCTGGCACGCCCGGGCCGTCGGCGCGTCGGTCGCGCCGGTGGGGACGGACCCGCGGGAGGCCACCGTCGTCCACTGCGTGCCGGCGCAGCTCGGTCGGATCCTGGACGACGTCAGGGCGGGTCGCGCTGCCCGCCTGCGGCTGGCTGTGGTCGCCGGCGACCGACTCCCGGTCGGCGCCCGCGCTGCGGCGGCGCAGGGCGGTGTGCGGCTCGTGGAGTACTACGGCGCGGCGGAGCTGTCGTTCGTCGCCTACCGCGACCAGGACGGGCCGCTGCGGGCGTTCCCCGGTGTGGAGATCGACCTGCGCGACGGCCGGCTGTGGGCGCGGTCGGAGTACCTGGCCAGGGGGTACCTCGCCGGCGACGGGCCGATGCGGCGGGACGACGACGGGTGGGCGAGTGTCGGTGACCTCGCCGAACCGGTCGCCGACGGATGGGAGGTCCTCGGTCGCGGCGACACGGCGGTGACCACCGGCGGTCACACGGTCGTGGTCGAGGAGGTCGAGCAGGTTCTTCGCTCACTGCCAGGTGTCGTGGACGCCGGTGTGGTGGGGCTGGCGGACCCGCGCCTCGGGCAGGTGCTCGTCGCCATCGTGGTGCTCGCCGAGCCGCGGGACGACGCGTGGCTGCGTGGCGCCGTCCGCGACCTGCCGGTGCCCGCCCGGCCGGTGCGCTGGCTGCGCGTCGACGCTCTGCCGCGCACGGCGGGAGGCAAGCTGCGCCGCCCGGAGCTTGCGGTGCTGGCGACTAGGCTGGCCGGACGATGACGACCCTGGACGACCGCTCCCCCGTGGTCGTCGCCGCACGCCGCACACCGTTGGGTACTGCGGGGCATGCCCTCGCCCACCTCGATGTGGTGGACCTGCTCGCGCCGGTGCTGGCGGAGGTGGTCACCGACCTGCGGAAGGCCGCCGGTTCCCTCGACGTGGCCGAGGTCGACGACGTCGTGGTGGGCAACTGCCGCGGGCCGGGCGGGAACGTCGCTCGTGTCGGGGCGCTGGCCGCCGGCCTCGGGGCGCGGGTGCCAGGCGTGACGGTGGACCGTCAGTGCGGCAGCGGGCAGGAGGCGGTCCACCAGGCAGCCGCCCAGGTGCGTTCCGGCGCAGCGGATCTGGTCCTGGCGGGTGGCGTGGAGAGTGGCAGCCAGGCCGCCCCCGGGCGAGCGGCTTTCGCGCCGGAGTGGCTCGGGGACCCGGACATGGGCCCGGCGGCGGAGACGGTGGCCGAACGGTGCGGCGTCAGCCGTGAGCGGCAGGACGACTTTGCGGCACGGTCCCATGAGCGGGCTCTGGCGACGGCGGCTGCAGGTGGTTTCGACGCCGAGCTCGTGTTCGTTGGCGGCTTGGAGCGTGACGAGCGTCCTCGCCGGTTGAGGACAGACGTGCTGGCTCGGCTGCCCGCCGCGTTCGTGGACGGCGGCACGGTGACAGCCGGGAACTCGTGCGGCGTCAGCGACGGGGCCGCCGCGGTGGCAGTGGTCCCTGAGCGGCTGCGCGCTGCGCTGGGTGTGCCCGGACTCGCCCTGCGCGGGTGGTGCGCCGCCGGCGTGGATCCCGGCACCCCCGGGCTGGGACCCGTACCCGCGGTACGAGACCTCCTGCGGCGCACCGGGTTACGGCTGTCCGACGTCGACGTCCTCGAGGTCCAGGAGGCCTTCGCCGCGCAGGTGCTCGCGGTCACGGACGCACTCGGGCTCGACCCCCTCGGCGCCGATGGCGGGCGGTTCAACCCGCAGGGCGGAGCGATTGCGCTCGGTCACCCCTGGGGGGCCTCAGGTTCCCTTCTGGTGGTTCGCCTGTTCGCCCACCTGGTGCGCGGCGAAGCCGGTCGGTTCGGGATCGCTACGTGCGCCGTCGGTGGCGGGCAGGGTCTCGCGCTACTGGCGGAGCGGGTCGGCTGATGATCAAGCTGGATGCCGTCACGCACGCCTACGGGGAACGCACCGTCCTGCGGGACATCACCGTGGACCTGCCCGACCACCGCATCGGGATCGTGGGGGCCAACGGGTCCGGGAAGTCGACCCTCGTCCGGCTGCTCAACGGGCTGGTGCTGCCGACCAGCGGCTCGGTCACCGTGCACGGGCTGGACACCCGCCGGGACGGGGCCCAAGTCCGCCGCAAGGTGGGCTTCGTGTTCGCCGATCCGGATGCGCAGATCGTCATGCCCACCGTCGCGGAGGACGTCGCCTTCTCACTGCGCCGGCAGCGGATGGACAAGGCCGAGGCTACGGCACGCGTAGCCGGGGTGCTGCGACGCTTCGGGCTCGAGGGCCATGCCGACCACCCTGCCCACCTGCTGTCCGGTGGCCAGAAGCAGCTGTTGGCGCTGGCCTCGGTGCTCGTCACCGAGCCGCAGGTGCTGGTCTGCGACGAGCCAACGACCCTGCTGGACCTGCGCAACGCCCGGCAGGTCACCGGGCTCATATCCTCGCTCCCCCAGCAGATCGTCCTCGTCACGCACCACCTGCACCTCCTCGAGGGTTGGCCGCGAGTCCTGGTGATCGACGAAGGCACGATCGTGGCCGACGGCCCGGCGAACGACGTTCTGCCCTACTACGTCTCGCTGATGTCATCCCCTGCCGCCACCGACGCCCCACCCCCGCGGTGATCATGCAGTTCCGCACGCCTTCCCCCGTGATCATGCAGTTCCGCACGCCCCACCCCTTCCCCGTGATCATGCAGTTCCGCACGCCCCTGCGGGGAGGGAGCACGAGGGTTCGGCCGTGCTGACCGGCCTCTACCGCCCCGGCACCTCGGTGCTGCACCGTACGCCCGCCGGCGCCAAGCTCGCGGGCCTCCTGCTGCTCACAACCGTGCTGGTCGCTCTGCGCACCCCGCTGGCCGTGGCGGTCGGCGCAGCCATCACCGTGGTCACCTACGCCGTCGCGCGCATGCGCCCCAAGGACCTGTGGGCGCAGGTTCGGCCGCTGCGGTGGGTTGCGTTGGTACTCGTACCGTTTCAGCTCTGGAGCGGTGGTCCCACTGCGGCGATCGTGGTGGTGGGCACCTTGTTGGTCGCGGTCGGGGCAGCCGGCCTGGTCACGCTGACCACGCGCGTGACGGAGATGCTCGACGCGATGCTGTGGCTCCTCCGCCCCCTTCGCCGGCTCGGTGTCGACCCGGCACGCGTCGCCCTCGTGCTGTCCATGACGATCCGGGCGATCCCGGTGCTGGCGGCCACCTTCGACGAGGTGCGCGAGGCACGCAGGGCGCGAGGCCTGGAGCGAAGCCCCCGGGCCCTCATCACGCCGCTCGTGGTTCGCACGCTCCGTCACGCGGATCGGCTCGGCGAGGCGCTCGCCGCCCGCGGCCTCGACGACTGATCTCAACCGCTGCGATGGACCGGCCCCCGTGAATGACGAGTACGGGCACGTCGGCAGGTCTATGCGTGCACGAGCAGCGGGCACCGACGTCCGCTCTACGACGCGAAAGGGGACCCACTGTGACGGGTTCGCTGCAGGACATCAGCGCCATCAGCCTGTTCGTCGAGGACGTGAAGGAGGCGAAGGCCTGCTACCAGGAGGTCTTCGCCGTCCCGTCGTCTACGAGGACGACACGTCGTCTGCGGTCAAGTTCCACAACGTGATTGTCAACCTGCTGCAGACCGATGAGGCTCCGACACTCGTGGAGCCGCGCCTGGTGGCCGATCCTGCCGCGGGTGTCAGGTGCCAGCTCAGCATCTGGGCCGAGGACATCGATGCGGTGACCTAACGGAGCGGGGTGTCCAGCTCGCCAACGGGCCGGTCGACCGCCCATGGGGTATGCGCGTTGCCACCTTCACCGACCCCGCGGGTCACAGCTGGGAGATCGCACAGCAGCTGGAGGGCTGAGGGCCGCTCCCGCCGAGGTGCCGTGTGGTCAGGGCTCGGTGAGCCGGACGCGCACCGCGCGTGCCCGCTCGGCGACTTCCTGCAGGACGACGACACGCGGGTCGCGTACGTCGAGCAGCGGCCCGCGGGGCAGGGCCGCGACACGCGCGAGCCGAGGATCAGCGAGAACCTCTGCCACCAGGGCCTTGTCGCCTCCCGGCACAAGCACGTCAGGAGCCGCCTGCGCTTCCTTGAGCGCCTTCGCCACCGCGTCCGATGCCCTACCGACCAGGGCGGCCGCCTGCCCCGAACGGCGCCGAGCGAAGCGCTGCTGGGACCAACCGCCGGCGGCGGTGCGGCCTTGCACGTACCGGGTGCCGACGGCGTGGTTCAACAGCTTGCCTTTCCTGGCCAGGCCCGCGCCGTATCCGCCGCGGCGGACGAGCACGAGCAGCGCCGTTAGCGGCGCTGCGGCGTGAGCCGCGAGCACAGACACCGAGTCGGCGCGGTCGGAACCGTCCAGGTCGACGCTCCCCCACGGGATGTCCAGTGAGGCAACGGCTCCGTCGGCGGCCGTGAGGACCAGCGTGTCGTCGTCCGGCTTCGCCTCGTACGCGCCGTGCCGTTCCGCGAAACCGGAGACCCAACGCTCGAGCCGCTCGGGGGCGATCTCGAGGAGCCGGTGTCGGCTCCGCCCGGTGCTCAGGGCGTCTCCCCTTGGTGTGTCCCTATTGTGGCGATGACTCGATTGTGGCGATGACTCGCGGCGGCATCCTTCATCAGGATTCCTGCCCGAGGAAGTTGACTGACGACCAATGGCACCTTCTTGAGCCGGTGTTCAACCCACCGAGAAACCGGAGAGGTAAGCAGCCTATGACCTGCGAACCGGGGTGTGCTGCACGCACAGGCACGCGAGGGCGACGGCCGCGGGGACGCGACAGGCTCGATGGTTCCTGCTGTGTTGTCGGTGGTGGGCGGCATCATCGGCGGCCTGCGGACAACGACGGACGCACGCGACGGTAACGGCACGCTGGTGTCGCACACCGGTGTGCCGTTGACGCGGGCGACGACGTTCCGGTTCACCCTGGACGTCAACGACGCGCAGGAGCAGGTGCTGCTGCAGCACGCGGGGGCTGCTCGGTTGGCCTTCAACCACCAGATCGGTCGGGTGAGAGCGAACCTTGCGCAGCGGGACGCTGAGAAGACCTACGGATTGGCAGAATCGGAGCTGACTCCGGCGTTGTCGTGGTCGAAGGTGTCGGTCATCAACCACATGAACGCTTGGAAGGACGGCCGCGACCCGACGGCTGTGGCAAACGCTGACGGGACCAGCGGGCTCATCTGGCGGGATGAGGTGTCCGCCGATGTGTTCGAGACCGCGTCGGTGAACGCGGCCCAGGCGCTCGCGAACTGGGCCAAGTCCCGCAACGGCGAGAGGGCCGGGAAACCGTCTGGGTTCCCGCGGTTCAAGTCGAAGCACAAGACCGCGCCGGCGTTCCGGCTCCGCGCCAGATACTCTGAAGGCCGTTCCTCACCGGTGCGGCCGACCGGGCCGAAGACCATCCGGTTCCCCGAGCTCGGCGAACTTCGCGTGCGGGAGGGCACGAAGAAGCTCCGGCGGATGCTCGAGCAGGGCAGGTTCCACGCCTACGCCGCCAGCTTCCGATACGAACGCGGCCGCTGGCACGTGGCGGTCACCGGGGTCGCGGCGGAGTTCCACCACGCCCGCTGCAACCCACGGGGACGACACCCGCACCGTGTGGGTGTGGACCTCGGGGTGAAGACCCTGGCTGTGGTGGCGGACGAGACCGGGCGGCTGCTGCTCGCCCACCAGGGGGTGAAAGGACTGCAGCACGCCCAGGCACGCCTGAAGCTGGCCAACCAGAGACTCGCGAGAACCAAGCAAGGCTCAACCGGCCGGCGAAAGGCAGCACAACGCCTGGGCAGAATCCACGCCCGCGTGGCACATCTACGCCGAAACCTGCTGCACCAGATCACTACCGACATCGCCCGCGGCTACACGACCGTCACGATCGAAGACCTCAACGCGGCCGGGATGCTGCAGAACAGGAGACTGGCCAGGGTCGTCTCGGATGCGGCGTTCGGTGAGTTCCGCCGGCAGCTGGAGTACAAGACCCGCTGGTACGGCACCGACCTCGTGGTGGCGGACCGGTGGTACCCGTCGTCCAAGACCTGCTGCGGCTGCGGAAACATCAAGACTGATCTGCCGCTGTCGGACCGCACCTACTCCTGCGCCGCTTGCGGCCTGGTCCTGGATCGGGACGTAAACGCCGCGATCAACCTCGCCCGGTACAAGTCCCAAGACCAGCCACCGCCGTTGGTAGCGGCCGCCTGACGCTCGTCACCTGCGTCTGCACCCGGATGGGCCGGGGAAGAGCCGACCGCCACCTTGCAACACTGGGGCCCTGGGTCGGAACCGACACAACACCACTTCGTCGGGTGGTCGTCCTCGGACGGCAACCCAGCACCGCCCTTCTCAGGCGGTCAAGGGAAGCCGGTGTGTCCCGGAAAGGGACACACCCAGTCAGATGTTGAAGCCGAGCGCCCGCAGCATCTCGCGGCCGTCGTCGGTGATCTTGTCCGGACCCCACGGCGGCATCCACACCCAGTTGATGCGGTGCCCGGCGACGATGTCCTTCAGGGCCTGCGCCGTCTGGTCCTCGAGGACGTCGGTCAGCGGGCACGCCGCCGAGGTGAGGGTCATGTCGATGACCGCGTGGTTGTTCTGGTCCACGGTGATCCCGTAGACGAGGCCGAGGTCCACGACGTTGATGCCGAGCTCGGGGTCGACGACGTCCCGCATCGCCTCCTCGACATCCGCCGCATCGGTGGGCGTGGGGCCGGTCGCGGCGGTCTGCTCGGTTGCCCTCTGCTCGGTTGCCGTCTGCTCAGTCATGCGCTTTCTCCTGTCCTGTCCAGCGCTTGTACCAACGCGTCGCGCATCGCCGCCCATCCCAGCAGCGCGCACTTCACTCGGGCCGGGAACTTCGCGACCCCGGCGAAGGCCACCGCGTCCCCCAGCTTGTCGGGGTCCGGCTGACCGGTTCGGTCCTGCAGCATCGCGCGCACGTCCTCGTACCGTTGCATCGCCTCGGAGACGGTGCCACCGGTGACGACGTCCGCCATCACCGACGACGCGGCGACGCTGATGGAGCAGCCCAGCGCGTCGTAGGACACGTCGGCGACCTTGTCGCCCTCCAGGTGGACCCGGAGCGTCAGCTCGTCCCCGCAGGTGGGGTTGACGTGGCGGACCTCGACGTCGAACGGCTCGCGCAGCCCTGCTCCGATCGGGCGCTTGAAGTGCTCGATGATCAGGTCCTGGTAGAGGGTCTGCATGCTCATCGCGCACCCCCGGAAGTTCCGAAGAAGGCCTGCACGTGGTCCAGACCCTTGACGAGAGAGTCGATCTCGCCGGTAGTCGTGTACAGGTACGGCGACATCCGGGCACTGGCCTGGATGCCGAACCGCTGGTGCACGGGCTTGGCGCAGTGGTGACCGGCGCGCACAGCGATGCCGAGCGAGTCCAGCACCTGGGCGACATCGTGCGGATGCACACCGTCGAGCGTGAACGACACGGCTCCTCCGCGGTCGACCATCTCGCTCGGGCCCATGATCTTCAGGCCCGGCACCTGCTGCAGCGCCTCGAGGGCGTAGGCAGTGATCCGGCGTTCGTGCGCAGCCACGTTCTCCATGCCGAGGCGCTCGAGGTATCGGACGGCGGCACCGAGCCCGACCGCCTCGGCGATCGGCGGCGTCCCCGCTTCGAACCTGTGCGGAGGGGGTGCGTACGTCGAGCCCTGCATCGTGACAGTCTCGATCATCTCCCCGCCGCCGAGGAACGGTGGCAGCTCGGCGAGCAGGTCGTAGCGCCCCCACAGCACCCCGATGCCGGTGGGCCCGCACATCTTGTGACCGGTGAAGGCGACGAGGTCCGCGCCGAGCGTGGAGACGTTCACGGGCATCTGCGGGACCGCCTGCGAGGCATCGACGACCACGAGCGCACCGACTTCATGGGCACGTCGCGCGATCCTCTCCACCGGGTTGACGGTGCCGAGTGCGTTGGACACGTACGTCAGCGAGACCACTTTCGTGAGCTCGTTGATGATGTCGCCTACCGCGGTGTCCAGACGCCCCTCCTCCGTCAGGCCGAACCACCGCAGCCTCGTTCCGACCCTGCGGCAGAGCATCTGCCACGGCACGAGGTTGGAGTGGTGCTCCATCTCGGTCACGACGACCTCGTCGCCTCGGCCGACCGAGTAGTCGCTCGGCTCTCCGACCACGCGGGCGACGAGGTTGAGCGCCTCCGAGGCGTTCTTGGTGAAGATCACCTCTTCGGGGCGGGATGCGCCGATGAACCGCGCCACGTCGGCCCGCGCGTCCTCGAAAGCCTGCGTGGCCTCCGCCCCGAGTTGGTGGACGGCGCGGGCGACGTTGGCGTTGTGGCGCAGCAGGTGCTCGGACATCGCGTCCACGACGGCCTGCGGCTTCTGGCTGGTGTTCGCCGAGTCCAGATAGACCAGCGGCCGGTCGTCAGCCACTCGGCGCGTGAGGATGGGGAAGTCCTCCCGCACGCTCTCCACGTCGTAGCCTCTGCCCTCTTCTATCATCGACCCTCTTCTATCATTGACGCTCTTCGATCATTGACCCTCTTCGATCATTCCCGCACCGTTCGCCGACCCTCGCCGGTCAACTGTTGAGCAGCCGATCAGGAAGCGGCGGCCGTCACGAACCGGTCGTAGCCGTGCTCCTCAAGCTCGTCGGCCAGCTCCGGGCCGCCCTCCTCGACGATGCGGCCGTCCACGAAGACGTGGACGAACTGCGGCTTGATGTAGCGCAGGATCCGCGTGTAGTGCGTGATGAGGAGGATGCCGAGGTCGGTGTTCTCACGGATCCGGTTGACGCCCTCGGAGACGATCTTCAGCGCATCGACGTCCAGGCCGGAGTCCGTCTCGTCGAGGACGGCGAACCGCGGCCCCAGCAGCTCGAGCTGCAGGATCTCGTGGCGCTTCTTCTCACCGCCCGAGAAGCCCTCGTTCACGTTGCGCTCGGCGAAGGCCGGGTCGATCTTCAGGTCGGACATGGCGCCGCGCACGTCCTTCAGCCACTGGCGCAGGTTCGGGGCCTTGCCGTCGATAGCGGTCTTCGCGGTGCGCAGGAAGTTCGAGACCGTGACGCCGGGCACCTCGACGGGGTACTGCATGGCCAGGAAGAGGCCCGCCCTGGCGCGCTCGTCCACGCTCATGGAAAGCACGTCCTCACCGTCGAGGGTGACGGTGCCGGAGGTGACCGTGTACTTGGGGTGGCCCGCGATCGCGTAGGCCAGGGTGGACTTGCCAGAACCGTTCGGCCCCATCAGGGCATGCGTCTCGCCGGAGGCGACGGTGAGGTTGACACCGCGGAGGATCTCCTTGGCGTCCTCGCCGCCGTCGCCGCCGACGCTGACGTGGAGGTCGAGGATCTCGAGGGTCGACATGCGTTCAGCTCTCCTTGCTGGCGTCCGCCGTGGCGGCCTTCGCCGGGGTGGTGGTCCTGGGGCGGGAGGTGATGTCGACGAGCACGTCGTCGCCCTCCACACGGATGTCGTAGACGTCGATAGGTCGGGTGGCCGGCAGGCTGGTGGGCTGGCCGGTCCGAAGGTCGAACCGCGACCCGTGCAGCCAGCACTCGATCTCGCACCCCTCCACGTCGCCCTCGGAGAGCGCGATCGCGGCGTGGGAGCACTCGTCGTAGAT
>JASBSH010000400.1 GCA_030149025.1 Actinomycetales bacterium
GGGCAGGAGCGGCAGCACTGGCCGGGGCGTGAGCGGGTCGCGTCGCGGCTCCGGGAGCTGCTCGGGGCGGGTGTCGTCGGGCCGCCGGTGTGGCGGGGAGAGCGCAGCTTCTTCGTCCGTCGCACCGGGGAGCAGGAGCACGGGGTCCTCTACGTGCGTGAGCAGGCGCTGCCCGCGGACCCCCACGCCCAGCCGGTCGAGCGGGTGCTGGTCGACCCGATGCGGCTGGACCCGAGCGGTGCGACGACCCTCGACTCCTGGCAGCCGAGCAAGGAGGGGAAGCTGCTCGCGTACCAGGTGTCGGAGGGCGGCTCGGAGGAGAGCGTCCTGCGGGTGATCGACGTGAGCACCGGGGACCTGGTCGACGGGCCGGTCGACCGCGCGCGCTACTCCCCCGTGGCCTGGCTTCCGGGGGGCGAGGCGTACTACTACGTCCGCCGGCTCGCCCCGGAGCAGGTGCCGGCCGGCGAGCAGCAGTACCACCGCCGCGTGTGGTTCCACCGCGTGGGCAGCGACCCGGCCGACGACGTGGAGGTGTTCGGCGCCGGCCGGCCCATCACCAGCTACTACGGCGCGGCGGTCTCCCGCGACGGGCGGTGGCTGGTGATCAGCGCCGCCGAGGGCACCGACCCGCGCAACGACGTCTACCTGGCGGACCTGAAGGCCGACCCGCCCGAGACGCCCACCCTGCGACCGGTGGTCGAGGGCCTCGACGCGCGCACCGACGTCCACATCGGTCGTGACGGCCGCATGTACGTCGCAACGGACCTGGACGCGCCGCGCTGCCGGCTCGCCGTCGGCGACCCGGAGAACCCCGGTCGCGAGAACTGGCGTGACCTGGTCGCCGAACGCGACGACGCCGTGATGGAGGACTACGCGCTGCTCGACGGGCCGGAGCTCGGCGAAACACCTGTCCTGCTGGTCTCCTGGACGTCGCACGCCGTCTCGCAGGTGACGGTGCACGACCTGGTGGACGGCGCCCGGCGCGGTTCGCTGGACCTGCCGGGACTCGGCAGCATCGGCGGTCTGCTCGCCCGCCCCGAGGGCGGGCACCAGGCCTGGTTCACCTACACCGACAACACGACCGTGCCACGGGTGCTGCAGTACGACGCCCGGGACGGCGAGGTGTCGGTGTTCGCGGTCCCGCCCGGCACCGTGGAGGTGCCCGATGTGACCACCCAGCAGGTCGCGTTCGAGAGCCCGGACGGCACGACGGTGCGGATGTTCGTCATCGCGCGCTCGGACCTGCTGGACGCTTCGGGTGCGCCGAAGGCAACGGCACCGGCCGTGCTGTACGGCTACGGCGGGTTCGGGGTGAGCCTCACGCCCGGCTACTCGGCCACGGTCTTGCAGTGGGTCGAGGCGGGCGGGGTGTACGCCATCGCGAACCTGCGCGGTGGTGGTGAGGAGGGCGAGGCCTGGCACCGCGACGGGATGCTCGCGGTCAAGCAGAACGTCTTCGACGACTTCCACGCCGCGGCGGACGCCCTGGTCGACGGCGGGTGGACGACGCCGGCCCAGCTCGCGATCTCCGGCGGGTCGAACGGCGGGCTGCTCGTCGGGGCGGCGATGACGCAGCGGCCGGAGTCGTATGCCGCGGTTGTGTGCTTGGCCCCGCTGCTCGACATGGTCCGGTACCAGCGGCACGGCCTCGGTACCAGCTGGACCGGTGAGTACGGCGACGCCGCGGACCCCGAGGCCCTGCGGGTGCTGCACGCGTACTCGCCGTACCACCAGGTGCGTGAAGGAGTGGCGTACCCGGCGACGATGTTCCAGGTGTTCGCTGGCGACACGCGCGTGGACCCGCTGCACGCGCGGAAGATGTGCGCGGCGCTGCAGCACGCGACGTCCCGGTCGCTCGATGAGGCACCGATCCTCATCCGGCGCGAGTCGGACGTCGGCCACGGGGCCCGGGCGCTGTCCCGCACCATCGAGCTCACGACCGACACCGTGACGTTCCTCGCGCGGTACACGGGGCTGGCGCTCTAGCTCTTGCTGCACCGCACCTCTGGTGGGTTTTCGTGGTGTGAACCGGCTTCGACACCACGGAAACCCACCAGAGATCGCCTGCCGGACCTCCCCCACCCATTCGTGATCATGGAATCCCGGTTCACGCCCGGGTTCAACCCCGGACGCGGTCGGGGGCGCCGGGCGTCACGCAGAACCACGTCTTCACGGGTTGTTAGCCTCGACGGCGACGGCACCGAGTGCCCGCACGTCTCCCGCGCCCGAAACGAAGGAGCTCACCAAGCGTGCTCTTGTTCGCTGCCCCAACGCCGACGGAGACGACACAGCCGACGCCCACGCCGACGCCTACCGACACGCAGAGCACGTTCAGCGAGAACCTGGACCCCACCAATCCGTGCAACGGGTTCTGCGGGGTCGTCAAGGACGTCACCGGCAACGAGGACGTGGCGCGCTGGGTGACCGGCATCGGCGACACGGTGCTGCGCGTCGTCCTCATCGTCGTCATCGGCCTGGCCCTGCGGTGGGTCCTGCACCGGGCGATCACACGGCTGTCGGAGGGGATCGCCAACGGCAGCAGCGCCGTGGGCCGCCGTCGGGACAGGGCCAAGGCACCGGCGCTGCTGGACGCCAGCCCGCTGCTCGGTGAACGCCGTGCACAACGCGCCCGCACGATCGGCTCCGTCCTGAAGAGCGTCGCCACGGGCCTCGTCGCGACCGTCGTCGTCCTGCTGCTCCTCGGCGAGTTCGGCGTCAACCTCGCCCCGCTCCTGGCGGGCGCAGGGGTCGCCGGCGTGGCCCTCGGTTTCGGCTCCCAGACGCTGGTGAAGGACTTCCTGTCCGGGATCTTCATGATCGTCGAGGACCAGTACGGCGTGGGGGACGTCGTGGACGTGGGCGAGGCCGCGGGGACGGTCGAGGCGGTAGGACTGCGCGTCACCCGGCTGCGGGACGTGAACGGCACGGTCTGGTACGTCCGCAACGGCGAGATCCTGCGCGTGGGCAACCAGTCCCAGGGCTGGGCACGAGCGGTCCTGGACATCTCCGTCGCCTACGGCGAGGACGTCACCCGTCTGCAGGACGTGCTGAAGGAGGTCGCCACCCAGCTCGCGCACGAGGAGGAGTGGTCCGCCCTCGTGCTCGACGAGCCGGAGGTCTGGGGCGTCGAGGCCCTGACCGAGAACTCCGTCGTGCTGAGGCTCGTCGTCAAGACCGTGCCCCTGGAGCAGTGGAAGGTCGCGCGCGAGCTGCGCCGGCGGATCACGGCCCGCTTCGACGCCGAGGGGGTCGAGCTGCCCTTCACCCAGCGGACGGTGTGGTTGCGTCAGGAGGAGCCGAGGGTCCACCGCAAGCGGCGGGCGGTGAAGCAGCTCGACCGCCACGACCCTCCGGGCCAGGGCGAGGCGGAGGTCGCCGCCGAGGCCGACAAGACCAGCAACACCGGGCTCTGATCGGGAGCGGCCGGCGCCAGGCGGAGAACGAGGCTGAGAGGATGGACGCGTGACAGCACAACCCGGACAGGACGAACCCGTCAGGCAGCGGACCTTCTACGAGGAGGTCGGGGGCCACGAGACGTTCGTGAAGCTGGTGCACCGCTTCTACCAGGGCGTCGCCACCGACCCCGTGCTGCGCCCGATGTACCCGGAAGAGGACCTGGGTCCGGCGGAGGAGCGCCTCCGGATGTTCCTGGAGCAGTACTGGGGTGGGCCGACGACGTACTCACAGCAACGTGGGCACCCGCGGTTGCGGATGCGGCACATGCCGTTCAAGGTGAATCCGCAGGCCCGGGATCGGTGGCTGAAGCACATGCGCGACGCCGTCGACGAGCTCGGCCTCGCACCCCTGCACCAGTCCCTGCTGTGGGACTACCTGGAGCGAGCCGCCCACTCCCTGGTCAACACGCTGGAGGACTGACCCGGTGACCGTCGATCGCGAAGTCACCCGGCCGACCGCCGTCTCGAGGGACGACCGACCGCAGCGGGACGGCGAGAGCCGCGTGTCGGCGTCCACATCCCCGTCCGCCGGAGGCGCGACGCAGTGGTGGCGGACAGCGGTGATCTACCAGGTCTATCCGCGCTCCTTCGCCGACAGCGACGGGGACGGCGTGGGCGACCTTCGCGGGGTGACCTCCAGGTTGCCGTACCTGAAGGACCTCGGCGTGGACGCCGTGTGGCTGTCCCCGTTCTACGTCTCACCGCACGCGGACGCCGGCTACGACGTCGCCGACTACCGGCAGGTCGACCCGGTCTTCGGGACGCTCGAGGACGCGGACGCGATGATCGGCAAGGCGCACGAGCTGGGCGTGCGGGTGATCGTGGACCTGGTCCCGAACCACACCTCCGACGAGCACGAGTGGTTCACAGCGGCGCTCGGGGCCGGGCCCGGCAGCCCCGAACGTGAGCGGTACATCTTCCGGGACGGCCGGGGCGAGAACGGCGAGCTGCCGCCGAACCGGTGGCGCAGCGTCTTCGGCGGCTCGGCGTGGGAGCGGGTGACGGAGCCGGGCGGTGAGCCGGGTCAGTGGTACCTGCACCTGTTCGACGTCAAGCAGCCGGACTTGAACTGGGAGCATCCGGAGGTTCGCGAGGAGTTCCTCGACGTGATGCGGTTCTGGCTGGACCGTGGCGTCGACGGGTTCAGGGTGGACGTCGCCCACGGCCTCGTGAAGGCACCGGGGCTCCCCGAGTGGGACCACGAGCAGGACATCCTGCACGGCGCGAACACCTCCGGTGAGCGGCCGCCGATGTGGGACCAGGAGGGCGTGCACGAGATCTACCGGGAGTGGCGCCGGCTGGTCGACTCCTACCCCGGCGAACGGATCCTCGTCGCCGAGGCGTGGGTGGGACCGGCGGACCGGCTGGCCCGTTACGTGCGGCCGGACGAGATGCACCAGGCGTTCAACTTCGAGTACCTGGAGACGCCCTGGCGCGCGAGCGCGATCCGCGACGTCGTGGACCGGTCGCTTGCGGCCAACGGTGCCGTCGGCGCGCCGACGACCTGGGTGCTCAGCAACCACGA
>JASBSH010000401.1 GCA_030149025.1 Actinomycetales bacterium
GCTGGTCTCGGGTGACGACTGGCGGCAGGCGCTGGCCTTCGCGGCGCGGTTCCGGTCGCGGTCGTTCAACAACACGATGCTGATCTGGGTGCAGCACGAGGCCGCGTTCGAGGCAGGCCGCGTGCCCGAACCCTTCCCCACCCTGGTTGCCGGGTACCGGCAGTGGCAGGGGCTCGGTCGGCAGGTGATGAAGGGCCAGCCGGGCTACATGATCTTCGCGCCCGTGACGGGCCGGTTCGCCACCGCGACCCCTGCCGATGCGGGCTCGTGGCGGCGGCTCGGGCCGAGGGAGAAGCCGAAGGCCGGTGAGGTGGTGCGCTCGCGGATGGTCGGAGCCCGGCCGGCCTACGTGTGGGATGCCTCCCAGACCGACGGAGAACCATTGCCAGTTCCGCCCGCTCCGACGCTGCTGGAAGGCGAAGCACCCTCGGGGCTGTGGGACGGGCTGGCCGGGCAGATTCGCGGCGCGGGGTTCGAGGTGCTGCGGGTGCCACACGAGGGGATGATCTCCGGCGCGAACGGCATGACCGACTATGAGGAGCGCACGGTAGCGGTGCGGGAGAACATGGACCCTGCTGCGCAGGTCAAGACGCTCGCGCACGAGCTGGCGCACGTGCTGATGCACGATCCCGACGACGAGGAAGCACGTCAGCATCGCGGCATCCGCGAGGTCGAAGCCGAGTCCGTCGCGCTGATGATCGGTGCCGCGCACGGCATGGACACCACCGGGTACACGATCCCGTACGTCTCGACCTGGGCCGCCCGCGTGGACGGCCAAGAGCCCGTCCAGGTGGTGCAGTCCACCGGCGAGCGGGTGCGGAAGACCGCGCTGGCGATCCTCGACCAGCTCGACACGCTCCAGGTCGGCGACGGCACCCCGCCCGGACTCGAACGCGACGCTCCCAGTCCGCGCACCTCCCGTACGGCTGCGAACTCGGTGGAGACCGATCGTCCGCGTGCTGCGTCGGCGCCAGCGCTGGCAGGGCGGAGGCTGTGATGCCCGAAGCATTCGATGTCCTGGCGGCGCTCATTCGCGTGGATCGTTCACCGAGCCTGGGGCTCGCGGCGCGGAGCCTCGCGGCGGCTGGCGTGCCCGTGTTTCCGTGCGTCGTCGAGGGGAAGCGTCCGCTGACCCGCCGTGGGTTCCTCGATGCGAGCAGCGACCCGGAACAGGTTGCCGCGTGGTGGTCGCGCACACCGAACGCGAACATCGGCATCCCGACCGGCGCTCCATCCGGCGTTGTCGTCGTCGATGTCGATGTCCACGGCCCCCACGACGGCCGCGCGGCGTTCCAGCGCGCCACCGACGCGGGGCTCGTCGATGGCGCGGGTCTGCTCGTGCGCACACCCACCGGAGGCGCGCACGTGTACTTCCCGGCGACCCCGGGCCGCGAGCAGCGGTCGTGGCAGGCAGCCACCGCGGGCGTCGACTTCCGGGGCGACGGCGGCTACATCATCGCTCCTCCCTCCCGGCGAATCATCGACGGCAGTGTGTGCCGCTACGAGGTCGCGGACATCGCCGCGCACTCGGTCGG
>JASBSH010000413.1 GCA_030149025.1 Actinomycetales bacterium
GGGCAGCTGCACGGGACCGCGCAGCACCTGCACGGCACCGCCGGCAGCGCCGGCACTGTCGGCACCGTCCTTCAGCGCGACCCGCACTGGGTGCGCGGGAGCGGCATAGCTGGCCCGCAGCGCGTACACCCACCGCCCGTCGGGGGAGACCGCCGTGTCGCTGTACACCCAGTCGTCATGGGTCAGCTGCGTCACGTCACCGTTCGCGACGTCCACGCGGAACAGCGGCCCACGCCCGCCGGAGTCGGCGGTCACGACGAGCGAACCGCCGTCCGGCGTCCACCGCACGGACGTGGGCCACCGGTCCCAGCCCTCCGTCACGACCCGCTCGTCCCCGCTCTCCACATCGAGGACGGCGACACGCACGTCGGGTGCCTTCTCCGGCGTCGAGCGGGTCCACCGGATCGCCGCGACCCACCTCCCGTCAGGGCTGAACCGGGGGCCCTCGTACTCGACGTCCTCGCTGCCGGCGACGGTCCGCCGCTCACCGGACGCCACGTCGAGCAGCACCAACGCGTACCTCTCCGAGGCGTGGGCCTCCGGAACCGCCCATGCCGCAACCGCTTTGGCGCCGTCTGCCGTGATGTCCCACGAGCTCTCCGCGGCCAGCGCACGGCCCACGTGCCCGGTGAGGTCCCTCAGCGACAGCCGCTGCTCCGTCTCGCCGGGCGCCGCGTCGGCGAGCTCGGAGACCGAGGCCGTGAACAGCCTCGGCCGGTCCGGACCGAGATCGTGGTCCCAGTACCGGACCGGGTACTCGTCGTGCAGGATCGCCGTGACCCCCGCGTCCTTGCGGGCCTTGCGGCCCTCCTTGTCGTCCTCGGCGCTCGTCGAGCCGGTCAGCGTGTCCGAGGCCAGGAGCACCGTCCCGGACTCGCGCGACACCACGACGCCGCCGAGCCCACCGGGGCGGTCGGCCACCACACGAGCCTCGCCACCTCCTCGCGGCAGGAGCCAGAGAGCGGGAGGTGCGTCCTCGTCGTCCGGGTCCGTTCCAGGGCGAGCGGCGCAGAACAGCAGGTCACCGACGGGGGTGAAGGCCGCGCTCGTCTCCCCCTTCGCACCGCGGGTGAGACGCCTGGCCGGCTGGGCGCCGTCCGGGTCCACCTCCCAGAACGCCGTGACGTACTTCTGCTTCATGACGGGGTCGACGGTCGCGACGCCGACGACGAGCCGCCGCCCGTCCGGCGACATGGCCAGCCCGCCGACGCGGGGGAGGCTGACGTACGCGTCCAGGTCGTGGAACGGCGTCGGAAGAGATTCTGCGCTCCGGGTCTCGGTCACCGGTACTGACTACCAGATCACCCCTACGCCATGAGCCGGACGGGTTACTTCGTGTCGCGGCTCGCCATCTTCTCCAGCATGGCGTTGTACGCCTCGAGCTCGGCGTCGTGGTCCCGGTCGGCCGCGCGGTCGTGCCGCCGCGCCTCCCGCTCGTCGCTGTTCGCCCACTGGAAGGCGACGACGAGGGCGAGGATCAGGGTCGGGAACTCCCCGATCCCCCAGGCGATGGCACCACCGGACTGCTGGTCGGCGAGCGCGTCGATGCCCCAGCCGAGCGAGGAGAACCAG
>JASBSH010000428.1 GCA_030149025.1 Actinomycetales bacterium
GGTGTCGTCGTCCTGGTGGAGTGGCTGGGGCTGGGAGACCGGATCGCACCCCTGGTGGCGGGGGTGCTCGCCATCCCCGCCACCTTCGTCGTCATGCGGTTCGTCATGGTCCGGTCATCGGCGACGTAGCCGAGCCAGAAAAGACCACACGCCTTGGGCGGCCAGAGCAACCAAACCACCGGCAGCGAGGGCTGATCCGGCGCGCAGCCCGGGCGGTCTGAACGTGCACTCCACGCTGCGGGCCGACTCCAGCGGCACGGCCAGGAGGCCACCTGCGGAACGGGGCGAACGCCAGTCGCCGTCACCGCTGCGACAGCGCCAACCGGGGCTCGTCGTGACGGACGCAACCGCGACTCAGCTGGTCGGCCGGTCCCACCTGGCGCTGAAGCTGTGCCCGCCGAACCGTACCCGCGGAGCGCCGGCGCTCAGGTCAGCGACGGCGGCGTCGAGCCGGTCGCCGTCCAGGCACCCGACGGGAGAGAGGGGAATACCGGTACCGGGCACGCCGGTGAAGGTCAGGGCGAAGGCGCCGTCCGGCTCCGGCTCTCCCATCTCCATCACGCCTGCGCCGGTGACGACGCCGGGACGGCGCACCCCGGGGAGGACAGCGCGCGGCGGTTGGTCCCCGAGGGAGACGCTCCCCACGAAGCTCGGTGCCCAGACGTGCAGACGGGTTCCGGCCGGACACGAGCCGGTCACCACCATGACGCCGTCCCCCCCGGCCGGCAGGACGTAGGAGCCCTTCGCCGTCGGGCTCGCCGTTGCCGCACCCTCGCGTACCGTCACGGGAGGAACCGAATACACCTCGGCACCGAGCAGCGCGTTGCGTTGCGAGAAGGGGTTGTCGACGGTCTGCGGGGCGGTGGCATGCAGCGTGACGAGTGGGGCAGCCGGCCGCGTGGCAATGGCGGGGTTCTCACCACCGGAGACGCGGGCACCCACGCCGAGCAGTGCATCCAGCCCGTCATCGGGCACGTCCTCGACACTGCGTCCGTACCCGCTCCATCCCACCCCGAGGCCACGGAGTGCGGCACTGGTCGTGGCCGGCATCAGGCTGCTGTAGTACGAGCGGCCCTGTCCGCCGACCAACATCGGCTCGTTGGCCTCTCTCAACGGCGCCAGGGGGCTCGTGCGCCGCTGAGGCCACGTGTCGATGCGCTCGACCGCCTCGCGCGTTCGACTCTCCGTCTCCGACCAGGTGTTGTACAGGGCCAATCGGGGCCGACGCTGGGCGTCGACCACGACCGCGTTGATCGTCGCCTCGGCTCCGATGACGACCAGGAGCCCGACAAGGGCGGCGGGCACAAGACGTCCCGTCCTGCCCACCGCGGCGACGGCAGCCAGCACCCCGAAGGACAGGAGCGCGGCGACGGTCACCCAACCGGTGAGTGGTGTCGTGGACGCGGCATCCCCACCGACGTAGGCAATCAGCAGCAGGGCCCCCACAGCGAGGAGCACAGCGCCGACCCGCGGTCTCTTGCTGGCGGCCAACCAGGCCAGGACGACGAGGAAGGCGCCCACCACGAAGGCCTGCCGGTACTGGCTGCCGTTGGGTGTGTCGAAGCCGTGCCACAGCTTCTGCGTGGGCGGCCACTGCAGGGACAGGACGACGGCGAGGCCGACGAGAAGGTAGGTCCCGCGGACGAGTCGCGGCACACGCGAGTGGAACGGCAGCAGCAGTGCCAGCAGCAGAACGGGCGTGGTGACGTACAGGCCGGGGGTCAGGCCGACCCCCTCGGTGGCGGGGAGCAGACGGCCGAGAATCTCCGG
>JASBSH010000018.1 GCA_030149025.1 Actinomycetales bacterium
GCCTGGTCCGCCGTGTAGTCCGGGTGGTTCGGGTTCTCCCAGATGACCGCGCCGCCCATGCCGATGCCGATGCACATGGCGGTCAGGCCGTACCGGACCTCCGGGTGCTCCGCGAACTGCCTCGCGAGCTGGGTCATCAGCCGGACGCCGGAGGAGGCGAGCGGGTGACCCACCGCGATGGCGCCGCCCCACGGGTTGACGCGCGGGTCGTCGTCCGCGATCCCGAAGTGGTCGCAGAACGCGAGCACCTGGACGGCGAACGGCTCGTTGATCTCGAACAGCCCGATGTCGTCGATGGTCAGGCCCGCCTGCGCCAGGGCCTTCTCGGTCGCCGGCACCGGGCCGACGCCCATCACCTCGGGCTCGACACCGACGAACGAGTAGGCCACCAGCCTCATCGCCGCGGGCAGACCCAGCTCAGCGGCCGCCTCCGTGGAGGCGAGCAGGCACGCGGTGGCGCCGTCATTGAGCCCCGCGCTGTTGCCGGCGGTCACTCGTCCGTGCGGGCGGAACGGGGTCTTCAGCGCCGCCAGGTCCTCCATGGTGGTGCCCGGTCGCGGTGGCTCGTCGGCCGTGGCCAGGCCCCAGCCGAGCTCCTCGTGCCTGGTTGCGACGGGCACGAGGTCGGGCTGGATCTGGTTGTTCGCGTACGCCTTCGCGAGCTTCTCCTGGCTGGCCACCGCGAAGGCGTCAGCGCGCTCCTTGGTCAGGTGCGGGAAGCGGTCGTGCAGGTTCTCCGCCGTCTGGCCCATCACCAGCGCCGAGGGGTCCACGATCTTCTCGGCGAGGATCCGCGGGTTCGGGTCGACGCCCTCGCCCATGGGGTGACGGCCCATGTGCTCGACGCCACCGGCGATGGCGACGTCATAGGCGCCGAACGCGATCGCCGACGCCGTGCTGGTCACGGCCGTCATGGCGCCCGCGCACATGCGGTCGATCGCGAACCCGGGGACGGACGTCGGCAGCCCGGCCAGCAGCGCCGCCGTCCGGCCGATGGTCAGGCCCTGGTCGCCGGTCTGGGTGGTCGCGGCGATCGCGACCTCACCGACCCGCTCGGGCGGCAGCCCGGGATGCCGGCGCAGCAGCTGACGAATGCACTTGATGACGAGGTCGTCGGCGCGGGTCCGGGCGTACATGCCCTTCTCACCCGCCTTGCCGAACGGAGTACGGACGCCGTCGACGAAGACGACGTCCTTCAGGGCGCGCGGCACGGGGAGCCTCCAGCGGTGTCGGCGGACCAAGGATGTGACGCCCTAAGGCTACTCGCGAGTAACAAGGCGTGGGCGATCTGCGCCGGTGGCCTGGGTCACGCCATGTCGCCCCTGTCCGTCCCGTTCCCGTGCCGTTTCCCGTCCCGCTCACTGGTGGCGAAGGCCTGCGCGAGGGCCGGCGCGACGAGGGCCACCTGCCACGGCCGCGCCCCGAGGTCCCGCAGGGCGTCCGCCACCGATGCCTCGCCCGGCTCTGCCGGTGGGCGCCAGCAGAGCCGGCGCAGCGAGTCCGGGGACAGCAGGTTCTCGACAGGGACTCGCAGGTCCTCCGACAGCCGCGTCAAGGCGTCACGTGCCCGCGAAAGCCGGGTGGCGGCGTCCGGGTCCCGGTCCTTCCAGATCCGGGGAGGTGGTGGGCCGTCGCCCGGCACGTTGGCGGCGGGCAGCTCGGAGTCGGGGACGGCGCGCCCGCGCTGGATCGCGCGGAACCACCGGTTCGCGCGGCGCCTGTTGGCCGGCCCGGAGAACACCGGCAGCGCGGTCAGCGCGGCGACGGTGCGGGGCGCCTCGGTCACCGCCGAGATCAGCGCCCGGTCCGGCAGGACCCGGCCGGGCGCCTGGTCGCGCTGTAGGGCGATCTCGTCGCGTTCGGCCCACAGCTCGCGGAGGACGGCGAGCTGGCGGCCCGAGCGGAGTCGGTGGATGCCGGACGTCCGGCGCCACGGGTCCGTCCTCGGCCCCGGCGCGGGGGTGTCCCGCACGGCGGCGAACTCCTGACGGGCCCAGTCCAGCTTGCCCTGCTTCTCCAGCTCCTCGGCGAGCGCCTCGCGAAGGTCGATCAGCACCTCGACGTCGAGCGCCGCGTAACGGAGCCACGGCTCCGGCAACGGCCGGGTCGACCAGTCGACCGCGGAGTGCTCCTTGGCCAGCTGCCAGCCGAGCAGCTGTTCCACCACCGCCGCGAGGCCGACCTTCTCGAAGCCCGCCAGCCGCGCGCCGAGTTCCGTGTCGAACAGCTCACCGGTGGGGCGCATCCCTACCTCTGCCAGGCAGGGGAGGTCCTGCGACGCAGCGTGGAGCACCCACTCGATGCCTTCGACGGCTTTCGAGACGGTGGTGAGATCGGGCAGGGCAACGGGGTCGATCAGGACGGTGCCGGCCCCCTCGCGGCGCAGCTGCACGAGGAAGGCGCGTTGTCCGTAGCGGTAGCCGGAGGCGCGTTCGGCGTCCACCGCCACCGGGCCGGTGCCCGCGGCGAGCGCCTGCACAGCCCGGTCGAGCACCTCCGGCGTGTCGACGACGTCGGGGACGCCGCCTGGCGGGGTTTCGAGCGGGCGCGGCCCTTCGACCTCCACGTACAACAACGTTAGAGCCTGCTCGTGACACGGGTGAACCCGGCCGGCCGTCCTGGGTTGCGGCCGGCGGACCGCGGCCTGATCAGGCGATGATCCCCGAGCGCAGGGCGATGAACACCATCTCGGCGCGGTCGCCTGTGCCGAGCTTGCGGGCGATCCGCGCGAGGTGGCTCTTGACGGTCAGAGCCGACAGGCCAAGTGCCTCACCGACCGCCCTGTTCGAGTGCCCATCGGCGACGAGCTGCAGCACGTCGACCTCGCGCTGGGACAGGCCGAACTCGGAGGCGTCCGGCGCGCCGTCGGCTCGGGAGGGGGTGCGGACCGCGCCGGGGCCCGTCTCGCTGCCGGCCGGCGGTCGGCCTGTGGTCTGGCCGGGGATGCTGTGCCGGCCGAGCTGACGGGGCAGCCGTGGCATCGGGTCCGGGCGAGGACCAACCGCGAGGTAGCAGGTCACGCCGGCGCTGAGAGCCGCGCGCACGGCGAACGAGTCGTGCACGGTGGACAGGACGACGGTGCGCCGCCAGTCAGCCGCACGCAGGTCCCTGACCAGGCCGGTGCCGGAACCATCGGACAGCTCCGCCTCCACGACGCCGATCTCACCGGGGCGGCCCGCGGCAACCCGACGGGCCTCCTCCACGGTGGCGGCCGCGAGAACGTCAGTGGCGCCGAGGGCACGCAGGATGCGCACCGCGGCATCTCGCGCCGTCCGGCGCTGCACGGCCACCAGGGCCGTGCTGCGTCCGGTCGCCGGTGCGGTGCGGACGCTGCTCTGCTCCACGACAGCCGTCACGTCGGTCCTCTCGATCCGGTGGCACCCGTGTCCGGGCGGCCCTCTGCAGGACCCATCGGCCCGCGACGGGAGAACCTTGACCCGTCAGTAGCCAGTCGTTGCGTCAGTGGTGCAGGCGGCGGGGGAGCGGTGCGACGCCCTCGGGCAGCGGCGGCAGTCCCGCGACGGTGCAGAGCAGATCGGCCCAGCCCTGCAGGTGCGGCCCCAGGTCGGAACCGGCGGGCGTCCACGAGGCGCGGACCTCGATCTCGACCGTCGACGGCCGGTCCTCCAGCGCGCCGTAGCTGTCGGACACCACCCGGGTGACGGTGCCGCCGTGCGCGTGGCCCTGCGCGCCGGCGCCCTCCAGGCACTCCAGCAGCCAGGTCCAGCCGACCTGACCGAGCAGCGGGTCGCTGCCGAGCTCGGGCTCCAGCTCTGCTCGCACGAAGGAGACGACCCGGAAGGTCCCCTCCCACGACTCCTGGCCCACCGGGTCGTGCAGCACCACGAACCTGCCGGACGCCAGCTCCTGCGGCTCGGTGCCGGCGTCCGGCCGCCCGGAGTCGTCGAGGCCTCGTGCGACGGTCACGACGTCCGCGGACAGGGCGATGGCGTGAGGGGCGATCCGGCCCGGAGCCGGTACCTCCTCGAGCTGCACCTCCGGACGCAGCCGGACGGCGCGCAACGAGTCCACCGCGCGCTGGAACAGCTCCGGCCCGGCGCCGGGCACCTTATGCACCGCCACCCTTGCAGAGTAGGCCGCATCATCGGCGAGGGAGCGCATCTGCCTCCGCGCGAGTCGCATGGGAGCATCCGGACGTGACGACATCCCATCCCGCACCGCCTCAGTCGGCCGAGCAGAGGGCCCCGGGGTCGGTCCAGGACTCCGCCCTTCTTCGCGCCGCCCGTCGCGAGCCGGTCCCGCACACCCCGGTGTGGTTCATGCGGCAGGCCGGCCGCTCGCTGCCGGAGTACCTGCAGGCCCGGGGCGACACGACGATGCTGCAAGCCTGCTCGACGCCGGACCTCGTCACCGAGATCACCTTGCAGCCGGTGCGCCGGTACGGCGTGGACGGCGCCATCCTCTTCTCCGACATCGTCGTGCCGCTGCACGCCGCAGGTATCGACCTCGAGATCGTCCCCGGGACGGGTCCCGTCGTCGCCCACCCGATCCGGACCGCCGCCGACGTTGACGCGCTGCCCGAGCTCGACCTCGCGCAGGTCGAGCCGGTCGCGCAAGCGGTCCGCCAGCTGGTCGGCGAGCTCGGCGGCACGCCGTTGATCGGCTTCTCCGGGGCGCCGTTCACCCTGGCCAGCTACCTGGTGGAGGGCGGTCCGAGCCGCAACCACGAGCACACCAAGGCGATGCTCTACGGCGACCCGGGGTTGTGGCGGGCCCTGATGGACAAGCTCGCCCGGATCGCAGCCACGTTCCTGGAGGTCCAGGTCCGGGCCGGTGCTGGCGCCGTCCAGCTGTTCGACTCCTGGGTGGGCGCGCTACCGGCGGCCGACTACCGCGCCGCCGTGCAGCCCCACTCGAGGTTCGTGCTGGACACCGTCGCGGCGCTCGACGTGGGCCGGCAGGTGCCGCGCATCCACTTCGGCGTCGGCACCGGTGAGCTGCTGGCCGACATGGCAGCGGCCGGCGCGGACGTCGTGGGGGTCGACTTCCGGGTACCTCTGGACGACGCCACGCGGCGCATCGGCCCGGCTCACGCCGTGCAGGGCAACCTGGACCCGGCCATCCTGTTCGCCCCCTGGGAGGCGGTCGAGCGTCGCGTCCGGGAGACCCTGGACGCCGGACGCGCGGCCCCCGGGCACATCTTCAACCTCGGTCACGGGGTCATCCCGGCCACCGACCCCGACGTCCTGCACCGGGTCGTCGACCTCGTTCACGAACTCACCGCGCAGTAGGTGCGGGTCCGCCCTTCTCCGCGTGATGATCATGCAGTTGTGCACACGTTCCACCGATGACTGCCCAGGTGGCGGGTCCGGCGGGGGAATCCGCCACCTGGGCAGTCATGAACGTGGTCTCGACATCTGCGAGGCTGCCGCGCGTGAGTCTGCACGCTGTGAGTGACACCTCTGTGGTCGTGGTCGGTGGCGGGGTCAGCGGCCTCGCCGCCGCCTGGCGGCTCGTGCAACGGGCGCCCGGTGCCCGGGTCACTGTGCTCGAGCAGTCCGACCGGCTGGGCGGTGACCTCCGGACGGACGTGCTGGACGCCGACAGCGGCCTCGTCGTGGACGTCGGCGCCGAGGCGATGCTGGCCCGCCGGCCGGAGGCGTTGCGGCTCGCGGAAGAGGTCGGCCTCGGTGACGACCTGGTGCACCCGGCGACGACCCGCGCCGCGATCTGGTCCCGCGGCGCCCTGCACCCCATGCCGGCCGGCACCGTCATGGGTGTGCCGGGGGACCCGTCGTCCCTGGCCGGTGTGCTGACGCCGGAGGAGATCGCCGTCGTCGCGCGCGAACCCGCGCTTCCGGCGCCACCGACCCACGGGGACGTCGACGTCGCCTCGTTCGTCGCCGGCCGGATGGGGCAGGCGGTGGTGGACCGCCTGGTCGAGCCGCTGCTCGGCGGTGTCTACGCCGGGCACGCGGACCGACTCTCCCTGCAGGCCACCATGCCGGTGCTGTGGCCGGCGGCGGTTCATGGGCAGTCCCTGCTGGACACCGTGCGCCAGCACAGCGTGAGCAGCGGCAGTGCCGGCACGGCCGCGGGCTCGTCCCCGGCGCCGGTGTTCGCCGGGATCCGCGGCGGCGTCGGCAGGCTCGTCGAGGCCCTGCGCGACCGGCTGACCGAGGCGGGTGCCGAGATCCGCACTCGGGCGTGCGCCCAGGTGCTCCGGTCCGGGAGCACCTCAGGCTGGCAGGTGGAGCTGGGGCCCGCCGGCCGGGGGGAGACGCTGCACCCGCATGCCGTGGTGGTCGCGTTGCCGGCCCGGCGCGCCGGCCGCCTGCTCGGCGACGTCTCCCCGGACGCCGGACGGCTCCTCGGCGAGGTCACGACGGCGTCCATGGCGGTGGCGACGTTCCTGCTGCCCGGGTCCGTTCTGGACGGGCACGAGCTGTCGGGGTTCCTCGTGCCGCCTGTCGAGGGGCTGCTGGTCAAGGGCGCGACGTTCTCCAGCCGCAAGTGGGAGTGGGTGCACGAGGCGGCCCGGGGCCAGGCGGTGGTGCGGGCGTCCATCGGCCGGGCGGGGGAGGAGGCCGACCTGCAGGTGCCCGACGAGGTCCTGCTCAAGCGCGCGGCGGACGAGCTGTCGCAGATCCTGCGCCGCCCGATCCCGGCTCGCGCGAGCCTGCTGACCCGGTGGGGTGGTGCCCTGCCGCAGTACGAGGTCGGGCACGTCGAGCGAGTTGAGCAGGTGCGCGGGGCGGTGGTTGAGCTGCGCGGGATCGCCGTCGCCGGCGCCAGCTACGACGGGGTCGGCATCCCGGCGTGTGTCGCGAGCGCCGACCTTGCCGTCGAGAAGGTGCTCGCCGACCTGGGGTGAGCGGGCACCGACGCCGACGGGAGCCATCAGCCGCCCACGCGCCGGGCGTCACCGACCTGTGCGACCTTCCTGTGGTGACACGCCGGCGTTTCGCGCCCGGAACGTCGCGCAGATCTGGAGGAGACCGCTTGGCGGGGCGCAGACCAGGTCGGGGCCGCCCGAGTGGAAGAGGCACACTGGTGGCATGACCGACGCACCCGCCCGCCCTGCCCGCGTCAACCCGCGCGAGATCAACGCCACCATCCGCTACGCGATGTGGTCCGTCTTCGCGGTGAAGGATTCGATCGACGGATCCAGCGTGGACCGCGACGCGATGCTCGCCGAGGTGCAGGACCTGCTCGCCGACCTGGCCGCGAAGGACCTCGTGGTCCGCGGGTTCTACGACGTCGCCGGGATGCGGGCCGACGCCGACTTGATGGTGTGGTGGCACGCCCCGCAGGTCGAGACCGTTCAGGAGGCGTACCGCCGCCTGCGCCGCACCGCCCTCGGGCGGCAGCTGGAGCCGGTGTGGTCTGTGGTCGCGCTGCACCGCCCGGCGGAGTTCAACAAGGGCCACATCCCGGCGTTCATGGCCGGTGAGCAGCCCCGGTCGTACATCTGCGTATACCCGTTCGTGCGTTCCTACGACTGGTACCTGCTGCCGGAGGACGAGCGCCGCACGATGCTGGCCGACCACGGCATGCAGGCCCGCACCTACCCGGACGTGCGCGCCAACACGATCTCCGCCTTCGCGCTCGGTGACTACGAGTGGGTGCTGGCGTTCGAGGCCGACGAGCTGCACCGCATCGTCGACCTCATGCGGGACTTGCGTAACACCGAGGCACGCCGCCACGTGCGGCACGAGATCCCGTTCTACACCGGTCCTCGTGTGGAGCTGGACGAGCTCGTCGCAGCGCTTCCCTGACCGGCGCCCTCCGAAGGGGCGCCGGCCGCACGTCGCATCGGCACGTGCGGGACGCCGTCCTCGATGAACTCCGGTCCCGTCGGGACGAAACCGAACCGCGCGTAGTAGTCGACCAGGTACGACTGCGCGTCCAGCACGATCTCCTCGTGCCCATGACGCTGGACGGCGTCACGCACGAGAAGCGTGGACAGTCCCCTTCGGCGGGCCTCGCGTCGGGTGACGACGCGTCCGATCCGGTGACCACCGCCCGGCTCGGAAAGGACGCGCAGGTAGGCGTCGACGCGTGCCTCGTCGGAGTCGGCCCACCACACGTGCTCGGTGCCCGGCTCGACGTCGCGGCCGTCGAGCTCCGGGTAGGGGCAGGTCTGCTCGACGACGAACACGTCGATGCGCAGCCGGACGATGTCGTGCAGCGTCAGCGGGTCCAGGTCGCGCCAGGCGGCGACGCGCAGGCTCACTCCTTGGGCTGAAGCGTCAAGCTGATGCTGTTGATGCAGTACCGCTGGTCGGTCGGGGTGTTGTACCCCTCCCCCTCGAAGACGTGACCGAGGTGTGAACCGCAACTGCCGCAACGCACCTCGACGCGACGCATGCCGAGTGAGTTGTCCTCGATGTACTCCACCCGGTCCTCGGCGAGGGGCGCGAAGAACGACGGCCAGCCGCAGTGGCTCTCGAACTTGGTGTCGCTGCGGAACAGCTCGGCGCCGCAGGCACGGCAGGAGTAGACGCCCTCGGTCTTGGTGTCCGTGTACTCGCCGGTGAACGGCCGCTCCGTGCCGGCCTGCCGCAGCACCTGGTACTCCTCCGGGGACAGCTCGGCGCGCCACTGCTCGTCGGACTTCGTCACCTCGTACTGACGTCCTGTGCTCTGCATGTCCGGTGCAACTCCTCACCCATCGACGGTGTTCCGACAGTATGGAGACTGTGCGGAACGTCAGGTATGCGGAACGTCAGGTATAAGGGGTGGAATGAGTACGCGCCTGGAGGACTACGCCCTGCTCTCCGACCTGCACACCGGGCCCCTGGTGTCCCGGGACGGGAGCATCGACTGGCTGTGTCTGCCCCGGTTCGATTCACCGGCTGTCTTCTCCGCCATCCTCGGTGACCCCGACGATGGTCGGTGGAAGCTCTCCGCGGTCAACGGGGAGGTCACCGAGCGGCGCTACCTGCCCCACACCTTCGTCCTGGAGACGACCTGGGGAACGCCGACGGGGAGGCTGCGGGTCACGGACTTCCTGCCCCCGAGGACCTCGCAGGCGGACCTGGTTCGCCGGGTGGAATGCCTGGAGGGCACCGCCGAGATCGAGCACGACCTGCGGCTGCGGTTCAACTACGCCCGCGCGACGCCGTGGGTCCGCCTCGTCGAGGACGGGGACCAGCCGGCGTTGTTGTCTCTTGCCGGATCCGACGGTCTCCTCATCACCGGTCCGCTCCTGCGGTGGTCGGAGCCAGCCGGGGAGGGCGACGGCTCCGACCATGATGCCGCCACTCAGCCGGCCGCGGATCAGCCCGACAGCCCCGAGAAAGCCGGTGCCCGCGCCCCGCGACTCACCGGGACCTTCCGACTCGAGGCCGGGGACATTCTCAACTGGGACCTGACCTGGTTCCCGTCCTACCAGGCCGCGCCCACACCTGTGGACCCGGACCAGGCGCTGGCCGAGGCCATCCGGTTCTGGACGGAGTGGTCCTCGGGCCTGAGCGTCCACACCAGCCACCACCCGCTCCTGCTTCGCTCCCTGCTCGTGCTGCGGGCCCTCACTCACCATCAGACCGGTGGCATCGTCGCCGCACCGACCGCGTCCCTGCCCGAGTACTTCGGCGGCGGACGGAACTGGGACTACCGCTACGTCTGGCTGCGTGACGCCGCCCTGACGATCGAGGTGATGATCGCCCACGGCCTGACCGACGGGGCGAAGCTGTGGCGTGACTGGCTGCTGCGCGCGGTCGCCGGCGACGCCCACGAAGTCAAGATCATGTACGGCGTCGCCGGCGAGCGGGACCTCACCGAACTCGAGCTCGACCACCTCGCCGGCTACGAGGGCTCCCGCCCGATCCGCGTGGGCAACGGTGCCGCCGACCAGTACCAGG
>JASBSH010000027.1 GCA_030149025.1 Actinomycetales bacterium
GGAGCGGACGTCCGTTGCGGTGCAGCGGATCGCCGACGTGGCAGGGGTGAAGGTCAGCGAGGTGACCGCCGACGCCGACGGCGACCTGGCCCCGTTCGCGCAGCTCGTCGCGCGGATGGACTTCGCCGCGGTCTATCTCGCGCTCGCCACCGGCTACGACCCGGCGATCTCGCCACACGTGGCGGATCTTCGGGAGGCCCTCGGCTGACACCAGTCGTAGCCTGCGGTGTGGGCGCCGGCCGCGGCGCCTGCCGGCGGGACGGCGTTCGCGGGCGGGACGGACCGCGACGGGAGAGGCCTGGGCATGGCGACCGAAGGCGGCACGAAGGCGATCCTTGCTGCCCTGTCGGCGAACATCGGGATCGCGATCACCAAGTTCGTCGCGTTCGTGCTCACCGGTTCGTCGTCGATGCTTGCCGAGTCGATCCACTCGGTGGCGGACTCCGGTAACCAGGGGCTGCTGCTGCTCGGCGGTCGCCGCGCACGGCGCGCGGCCACTCCCCAGCACCCGTTCGGTTACGGGCGGGAGCGGTACGTCTACGCCTTCCTTGTCGCGATCGTGCTGTTCAGCCTGGGCGGCCTGTTCGCCCTGTACGAGGCGTACGACAAGTGGCAGGAGCCCCACGGCATCGAGGCGTGGCGCTGGGTGCCGGTCACCGTGCTGATCGCCGCCATCGGAATGGAGGGGTTCAGCTTCCGGACCGCCGTCGTCGAGTCGAACCGCGTGCGCGGCGAACGCAGCTGGTGGGAGTTCATCCGGACCGCCAAGGCACCGGAGCTGCCCGTCATCCTGCTCGAGGACTTCGCGGCCCTGACGGGTCTCGTCTTCGCGCTCTTCGGTGTGTCGATGACGCTGGTCACCGGCGACGGCCGCTGGGACGCGGTCGGGTCGGCGCTGATCGGCCTTCTGCTCGTGACTGTCGCCGTCGTCCTCGCCGTCGAGATGAAGTCCCTGCTCGTGGGCGAGGGCGCCTCGCCGCGGCTCGTGCGCGCGATCTGCGACGCGCTGCCGGGGGAGGGTGTGGAAGACGTCATCCACATGAAGACCCTGCACCTCGGCCCGGAGGAGCTCCTGGTGGCCGCGAAGATCGCGGTGCCGGCGGCGCTCACCGCGGATGAGGTGGCGGGCGCGATCGACGCCGCGGAGCGGCGCGTGCGCGCCGCCGTCCCGATCGCGAGGGTGATCTACCTCGAGCCGGACCTGCGCCGCGTCCCCGCCCACGTCGACAAGTGACGGGCTCACGGCTCGTGTCGTGATCTTGCAGTTCTGCAGACGCCGCTCGTTGCCGTCTCGGCGCCTCTAGCTCCGCGCACCATGACCGCCATGGTGTGGAAAAGCCGAGCCGTATGTATGGTTGCGCCGGTATGGTTAAACGGATGAAGACCACCATGAACCTCGACGAGGAGCTGCTGCGAGCGACCAAGCGCCTTGCAGCCGAGCGTGGTGTCACCGTGACGAGCATCGTCGAAGACGCCCTACGCCATGCGCTCGACGCGGCGCGAGACCACCCGCCTTACGTCTTCGAACCGACGATCGTGCACGGGCGGCGTCCGCCTGCCGTCGACGTCTCCGACCGGGAAGCGCTGTACGACCTGCTGGATTCTGAGTGATCGCGCTCGACACCAACGTCCTGGTCTACGCGCACCGTTCAGAGCTCGAGAGGCACGCCGACGCCTCGACCGTTCTGCGCTCGCTCACGGAAGGATCGCAACCCTTCGCAGTCCCCGTCTTCGTCCTGGTGGAGTTCATGCGAGTGGTGACACATCCCCGCTATTTCAGTCCACCCTCATCCGCCCGCCAGGCCACAGCCTTCCTGGATGCCGTGCTGGGCTCTCCTGCCTGCCGGATGCTCGTACCGGGGCCCGGTTTCTGGCACCGGTTCCGAGACTTGATGAGCGAGCATCGGCTTCGCGGGAACGACGTCTATGACGTGCAGATCGGCGCACTGTGCCAGGAGCATCGTGTGCGTCGCGTCGTCACTGAGGACCGTGCGTTCGGCCGGCTGACCCGCCTTTCCACGCTTCGGCTCAGCGACGTCCGAGACGACCTCGAGCCGGCATGACGGCTACCCTGGAGATCGTCCGGCGTCGGTGATGCCGCAGGCCCAGAGGGGCCGCGCCGGGTCGAGGACGCGGTACACCACGCCGCCGGGCATGGGCCCGGCCCGCAGGGCGTTCCAACGACCACCACCGACTGCGTAGTGAAAGGTTCGGAATGGACTTCAAGGTCGCTGACCTGACCCTGGCCGAGGCCGGGCGTCACCAGATCCGCCTGGCGGAGCACGAGATGCCGGGGCTCATGGCCCTGCGCGAGGAGTATGCGCAGGCGCAGCCGCTGGCGGGTGCCCGCATCGCCGGCTCCCTGCACATGACGGTGCAGACCGCCGTGCTGATCGAGACGCTGACGGCTCTGGGCGCCCAGGTCCGCTGGGCGTCGTGCAACATCTTCTCCACCCAGGACGAGGCCGCGGCCGCCGTCGCCGTCGGCCCGGACGGCACCCCCGACGACCCGAAGGGCGTGCCGGTGTTCGCCTGGAAGGGCGAGACGCTGCCGGAGTACTGGTGGTGCACCGAGCAGATCCTCACCTGGCCGGACGGTGATGGCCCGAACATGATCCTCGACGACGGCGGCGACGCCACGCTCCTGGTGCACAAGGGCGTGGACTTCGAGGCCGTTGGTGCGGTGCCCGAGGAGGACGAGAACGACGCCGAGGAGTACCGCGTCATCCTCGACACCCTGCGCCGCACGCTCGCCGAGAACCCGAAGAAGTGGACGACGATCGCCGCCGGGATCAACGGCGTCACCGAGGAGACCACCACCGGCGTGCACCGCCTGTACGAGATGGAGAAGGCGGGCAGCCTGCTCTTCCCGGCGATCAACGTCAACGACTCGGTCACCAAGAGCAAGTTCGACAACCGCTACGGCTGCCGGCACTCGCTCAACGACGGCATCAACCGCGCCACCGACGTCCTGATCGGCGGCAAGGGCGCGGTCGTCGCCGGCTACGGCGACGTCGGCAAGGGCTGCGCCGAGTCGCTGCGCGGCCAGGGCGCCCGGGTGATCATCACCGAGATCGATCCGATCTGCGCGCTGCAGGCCGCCATGGACGGCTACCAGGTCGCCCGCATGGAGGACGTCGTCGGTCAGGCCGACATCTTCGTCACCGCCACCGGGTGCTTCGACGTCATCACCGCCGAGCACATGGCCGCGATGAAGGACAAGGCGATCGTCGGCAACATCGGCCACTTCGACAACGAGATCGACATGGCCGGCCTGGCGAAGATCCCGGGGATCACGAAGACCGAGATCAAGCCGCAGGTCCACGAGTGGACCTTCCCCGACGGCCACTCGATCATCGTGCTGTCCGAGGGCCGCCTGCTGAACCTGGGCAACGCCACCGGGCACCCCAGCTTCGTGATGAGCAACTCGTTCTCGAACCAGGTGATCGCCCAGATCGAGCTGTTCACCAAGACCGACGAGTACGACAAGCGCGTCCACGTGCTGCCCAAGCACCTCGACGAGAAGGTGGCCCGGCTGCACCTCGACGCCCTCGGCGTGAGGCTCACCGAGCTGACCAAGCCGCAGGCCGAGTACCTCGGCGTCGACGTAGCCGGGCCGTACAAGCCGGAGCACTACCGGTACTGACGCTTCCGTCAGGTGCCACGCGGGACCTACCTCGTCAACGGCCGGCCCGAGGCGTTCAGCTGTGCGCCCGGCCCGGCCGGTTGGCGTTACGTCTCCGACCGGCTCGACGTGGCCGTCGACGCGGACTACCGTGGTCCGGTTCGAGGTCCGCGAGGGTCGTCACGGCCCGGCGTGGGCGCGCGGCGGGCGCACCAGCATGGACGACGGTCAGCGCCTGCTCACCTGGACCTGCTCCGCCGACCCGGTGCACGAGCGCGTCTCCACCGCCCTGTGTCTGGACGCCGAGTCCCCCGGCTCCCTCGTCGCCCTCCTGAGGACCGCGGGGCGCCCGGGCGAGACGCTGCTGCGAAGGCGAGTGGCCGTCGTCCGGTTCACGCTGCCGTCGTTCGCGGGCCTGGAGGCGCGTTACGGCGTCGCGCGCCTGGACGCCGAGCGGCACCACGCGCCGGACGGTCAGCTCCTCGTGGAGCGCTGGATCGTCGATGACCTGGACGTCGGCACGCGGCTCGAAGTCCACCTCGCCGGTGACGTCGTGGTCGCCGCCGAGGGCAGCACCGCCAGCGGCGAGCTGCAGGTGGAGGTGCAGTCCCTGGAGTCGCCACCCACCGGAGCAGGCGGCATCGCCTGACCAGCTGGCACGGCGGGGTCGGCGTATGTGTTTTCAGCCGGACTACCACGCTGTGAGGTTTCCGCCCAGAAGCTCACACCGTGATAACCCCACTCGGGAACACATACCCGGGGTGGCCGGCGTGATCGACCCGTACATGCAGACCCGCGAGGCCTCGGGAACACATACCCGGGGTGGCCGGGCTGGGCGCGCCGCCGTGCCCGGGCCCCGTGGCTCGCGGTGGGCCCGGTTGTGGATGGAGGGCACGAACACCCGGGGATCTTCGCCATCCTTGGTGGATGCCTCTGGAGAACGATCCCTTCTCGCAGTCGGTGCCCGTCAGCATCGCCGCGCGAATGGCGCAGTTGACCACGCAGCAGCTGCGTCGGTTCCACGAGCGGGGATGGCTGGTGCCGTCGCAGGTCGACCCGGACACCGGTCGTCGGCACTACACGCGCGAGGATGTCGACACCGCACGACTGCTGAGCGCGCTGCTTCGGACCGGGATGACGGTGTCTGAGGCCGGCCCGGCCGTCGCCGGCGGGAACCGGCAGGCCCTGCTCGACCATCTGAAGTGCGTCGATGACGACCTGGAGGAGATCAGGCGCCTCCTGCCGCCCGAGCGCCCGGGATGGGTCCGCCACGTCACGTGGCCGATGGAAACGCGGATGATCGTTTCCGTTGACCTGCCGCCGGACACGCCGGTCGATCTGGTTCTCCAGGAGGTCGGGGCCTGCCAGGCTCGCGCCGCTGCGGCCAGAGGTGTCGGGGCGCACAGCTTGCCCCGGGCGGCCCGACCGGACGGGCTCCCCGTCGGGCCGTCGGTCCAGTACACGTCCGCCCCGTACGCGCCGAAGGCCATCCACCTTCCCTGGGATGACGAGCCCGCGATCGACGGGGGCGTGATCAAGGCGTGGTTCCGCGGCGACGGGCTCCTCTGCCGATTCGGAGACGACGTGGCGTGGGGGGACGCCCTTCGCATGGTCGATGACGAAGCGGAGCGCAGAGGTGCCGTGCCCTTCATGCGGGAGCTCATGCTGTCGCCAGACCTGGCGGAGACCTACCTGTCCCTCAGGGTGTTCGCCTGACCATCGATCGGCTCGTCAAAGCCCTTTCGCGGCGCAGGTCGGTGAACAGCACGGTGAGCACTCCGGCGAACACCGGGATCGCCAGCGTGCTCGAGATGACCGCGCCGACACCGCTGATCCCGAGCTGTACGGGGGTCAGGCCCCACGAGGCCAGTGCGTCGCCGGTGCCGGAGCCGGCGACCAGCGCCCCGACGGTCGCGAACGGCGCGCTGACCAGTCCGGCGAGGACCCAGCTGAGCAGACCTACCACCAGCAGCACGCCCAGCACCCGCCAGTACTGCCCGCGCACCAGGTCCAGCGACCTGCGCAGGGACTGCCGCACCCCGAGCCCCTCCAGCACCACCGCCTGAGGCGCGAGGCACAGCCGCACCCCCCACCACAGCAACCCGACCAGGAAGCCCGTGAAGGCGCCCATCGCGACGAGTCCGCCCCCGATCAGCGTCGCCGGGCCGCCGAGCGACATGACCCCGCCGAGCGACATGACCAAGGCACCCGGTAGTGCCAGGACGACCGCGGGGGCGATCACCGCGGCGGCCACCGCGAGAGTGGTGACCACCAGCGTCCCGAGCCGGGGACGTACGCGCCGCCACAGTCCGCGCGCGTCGTGCGGGTCGTCGTCCGGGTCGTCGTCCGGGTCGAGGATCTGGTCGGGGACCGGAGCAGGAGGTACGGCCCGGGGCACGAGCGCCGGCGTGATCAGTCCGGTGACGAGCAGCGCGCCGGTGAGCACGAGCACGCGTGTCGCGCCCTCGGCGATGGCGGCGACGAGGGCCGCCGCCTCCGCCGGGACGGAGGCCACGGGAGGGCCGCCGGGCTCCAGCGGCCGAAGATCAGCTGGCCCGGTCAGCCCGCCGAAGCGGTCCGGGCTCGCGAGCCGGGCGCCGACCGGCAGCAGCACCAACACGTTGAGCACCGTCAGCAGGGTGACGGCCACGAACGTCACCGGCAGGACGGCGCGCAGACGCTGCCGGACCGCGTGGAAGGCGGCGTCGAGGATGTCGCCGACCCCGGCACGGCCAGGCGGGGGAGCGGCAGGCGGCACGTGGGGCGGCGGTGGCGGGCCGGACGACGGCGCCGGCTGCACCGCGGGTGGAGGCGCGCCCCACGGGTTCACCGGTGGCGGGTTCACCGGTGGCTCGGCCATGCCCGCATCGTGCCACGCGGGCGAGCAGACGGCCGCGGCTCACCGGACCTGCTCACAGAAGGTGACACCATGTAGCCATGAAGGGACGGATTCTCGTCGTGGACGACGACACGGCGCTCGCCGAGATGATCGGCATCGTGCTGCGCGGCGAAGGCTTCGAGCCGGTCTTCTGCACGAACGGTGACGACGCGCTGGACGCGTTCCGCTCCTACCGCCCCGACCTCGTGCTGCTCGACCTCATGCTGCCGGGCAAGGACGGGATCGAGGTGTGCCGGCAGATCCGGGAGGAGTCCGGTGTTCCCATCGTCATGCTGACGGCCAAGAGCGACACCGTGGACATCGTGCTGGGGCTGGAGTCCGGCGCCGACGACTACGTGCCGAAACCGTTCAAACCCAAGGAGCTCGTCGCCCGTGTGCGCGCCCGGCTGCGCGCGACCGAGCCGCCGGTGCCGGAGATCCTGCAGATCGGCGACGTCGAGATCGACGTCGCGGGGCACTCCGTGAGGCGGGACGGCAAGCGGATCCCCTTGACGCCGTTGGAGTTCGACCTGCTCGTCGCCCTGGCCCGCAAGCCGTGGCAGGTGTTCACCCGCGAGGTGCTGCTGGAGCAGGTCTGGGGCTACCGGCACGCCGCGGACACCAGGCTCGTCAACGTTCACGTGCAGCGTCTGCGGTCGAAGATCGAGCACGACCCGGAGCGTCCGGAGGTCGTGGTGACCGTGCGCGGTGTCGGTTACAAGGCAGGTCCGGCCTGAGGTGCCGACCCGGCCGGTGATCCCGCGGCCACGTGTCGACGTCGCAGCACGTCCGGACGCGCGTCGCACGCTCGTGCGCCGTGCCAAGGAGGGGCGCCGGCGGGCAGCCGTGTACTGGCGGGTGGCCAGACGGACGGCGCGCCGCTGGGGCGCACGAGTCGTCTCCGCCTGGCGCCGGTCGATCCAGCTGCGCGTGGTGGCGATCACCATGGCGTTCGGGCTCATCGCCGTCACGGCGGTCGCGGTCTTCCTCGCCGAGGAGATCAGCCAGCGGCTGTTCGAGTCCCGGCAGCGGCAGGCCGAGCTGGAGGCGGCACAAGGCCTCGACGACTTCAGGGCACAGCTGAAGGGCCTGCCCGCGAACACCCCCGCCGAGGTGCAGCGGTTCCTCAACGACGCCGTCCCGAGCCTGGAGGAGACCGGCGCAGGGTCGGCCCGGTCGGTCGTGCTGCTGCGCAGCCCGAACAACGACAGCGACGTCGCCGTCTTCGAGCTGGCCGGGGTCGCCAAGGAGCTCGTGCCGGCCGGCCTGCGGCGGCAGGTGCAGGTCTCGACCGGTCAGTACTACCAGTCGATCGCCATGCCCAGCGGCAACCGGCAGGTGCCGGGCCTGGTCATCGGGCAGCAGGTCGCGATCCCGCTCGCCGGACCCTACGAGCTCTACTTCGTGTTCAGCCTGCAGCGCGAGCAGGAGACCCTCGACTCCGTCCAACGCGTCCTCGCGCTCGGCGGCGCTGCGCTCGTCGTGCTCGTCGGCGGTGTGGCCTACGTGGTGACCAGGCTGGTGGTGGCGCCGGTGCGCCAGGCCGCGCAGGTCGCCGTCCGGTTGGCCGACGGGGACCTCCACGAGCGGATGGAGGTCCACGGTGAGGACGAGCTGGCGCGCCTCGCCCGTTCGTTCAACGACATGGCTGGCAGCCTGCAGCACCAGATCGAGCGGATGGAGGAGCTGTCGCGCCTGCAGCGGCGGTTCGTCTCCGACGTCTCGCACGAGCTGCGCACCCCCCTGACGACGATCCGGATGGCCGCCGAGGTCCTCTACGAGGCGCGGCAGTCCTTCGACCCGTCGATCTCCCGCTCCGCGGAGCTGATGTCGACCCAGGTGGACCGGTTCGAGGCGCTGCTTTCCGACCTGCTGGAGATCAGCCGGTTCGACGCCGGTGCGGCGGCGCTGGAGTCCGCGCCCGCCGACATGCGGGACATCGTGGAGCGGATCGTCGACTTCGCCCTTCCGCTCGCCGAGGCCCGCGGCAGCCGCGTTCGCACGTACTTCCCCGACACCTCCTGCTCCGCCGAGATGGACACGCGGCGGGTCGAGCGGATCCTGCGCAACCTCGTCGTCAACGCGGTGGAGCACGGGGAGGGCAAGCCGATCGACGTCCGGCTCGCGTGCGACGCGGACGCGGTCGCCGTCGTGGTCCGCGACCATGGGGTCGGGCTGCGGCCGCAGGACGCCGAGCGGGTCTTCGACCGGTTCTGGCGGGCCGACCCCGCGCGGGCCCGGACGACCGGAGGCACCGGTCTCGGCCTCGCCATCTCCATGGAGGACGCCCGTCTGCACGGCGGCACCCTGGAGGTCTGGGGGCATCCCGGGGACGGCGCCAGCTTCCGCCTGACGTTGCCCCGGCGGGCGGGCGGCGTCGTGACCCGGTCCCCGCTGCCGCTGATGCCGGACGACCGGAAAGTCGTTCGCGGGACGGTGGCCCTGCGTGAGGGGGCGCGCGATGCGGCGTCCTAGAGCCGGGCTGCTGGTTGCGTTCGTCGCCGGCGCACTCGTCCTCGACGGCTGCGCGAGCATCCCGATGTCCGGGCCGGTCATGCAGGGCAGGAACGGGGACGACGACCCGGCCGACGTGCGGGTCATCGCGCGTGAGCCGGCCCGCGGGATGTCACCGCAGGAGATCGTTCGAGGCTTCCTGCTCGCGGCCGGCAACGCGGAGAGCGACTACGCCACCACCCGCACCTACCTGACCAAGGGCGCCGGTACCCGGTGGCGGCCGGACTCCGGCACCGTCGTCTACAGCAGGGAGAACCCCGAGGTGGACGTCGTCGCCGACGGCCGGGCAGTGCCGTCCGATGCGGCGGTGTCCCCGGACGTGCGGCAGGTGCAGGCCGCCGTGTCGGCCTCCGTCGTGGCAACCATCGACGCCCAGGGCCGCTACACCGTCGCCGACCCGGGCGCGAAGACGGACACG
>JASBSH010000149.1 GCA_030149025.1 Actinomycetales bacterium
AGGCTCTCGCCCTTGGACAGGCTCGATCCCTTGGCGGAGAAGTTGATCACGTCGGCGGACAGGCGCTTGGCGGCCGCCTCAAAGGAGATGCGCGTGCGCGTCGAGTCCTCGAAGAAGAGGTTCACCACGGTGCGGCCGCGCAGCGTCGGCAGCTTCTTGATCGACCGCTGCTGGGTGGCGGCCATCTGCTCGGCGACGTCGAGGAGCTGGACGGCCTGGTCGTGCGTCAGGTCCGCGGCGGACAGCAGGTGTCGCATCAGCGCCGCACCCCCTTCGCCCGCCGCTCCCCGTCGCGGCCGACGCCTTCGTCCCGTCCCACGCCGCGGGCGACCCCGTCGCCCCGTTCCCCGCCGTGATCATGCAGTTGTGCACGCACCTCGTCCCGCCCCTCGATGAGGACGGCGTCCTCACCGTCGGTCTCGGCGAGCAGCACCCGCACGCGCTCGTCGGACGCCGTCGGGAGGTTCTTCCCGACGTGGTCGGCGCGGATCGGCAGCTGACGGTGCCCGCGGTCGACGAGAACGGCGAGCCGGACGGCGCGTGGCCGGCCGATGTCGGACAGCGCGTCGAGCGCCGCGCGGACTGTGCGCCCGGAGTACAGGACGTCGTCGACGAGGACGACGACCTTGTCGTCGATGTCGTCGCCCGGGATCTGGGTCGGGCCGAGGCCGCGAGTGGGGTTCTGCCGCAGGTCGTCCCGATGCATCGTGATGTCGAGGGAACCCCAGATCCCTCGCCCGTCCGGGCCGGCGGTCTCCGCGACGGAGGGCTCGACGGACGCGATGCGCTCAGCAAGCCGGCGGGCGAGCGGCACACCACGGGTGTGGATTCCGAGGAGGATGAGATCGTCTGCGCCCTTGTTGCGCTCGAGGATCTCGTGGGCAATGCGGGTGAGAACCCGGCTGATCTCCGGTGCTTCGAGCACCGGGCGTGGGGACGCCATGACGGCGACCTCCTTCCCCGCCTCTCCGGACGGTGGTTAAAGGAGTCGTTCCGGGGCGAATCTATCAGTCCCCAACCACCCGTTCGGCGCACCATCCCACGCGTTCCGCTTGACGCCGCCGCTCACTCTCCGTGACCATCACTGGACAAGCTGCCGGAACCGCTCCGGCGAACTGCTCGGAGCAGGAAGCACCTGCAGGAAACGGACGGCGTCATGGCCACTGAGTACGCGAAGGCCCTGGGAGCACGGCCGCGCGCGATTCGCACTCAGCAAGGGCTGTCCCTGCAGGGCGTGGAGGCCAAGTCGAACGGCCACTGGAAGGCGGTCGTGGTCGGCTCGTACGAGCGCGGCGACCGCGCGGTGACCGTGCAGCGCCTGGCCGAGCTCGCCGAGTTCTACGGCGTCCCGGTGCAGGCACTCCTGCCGGACGCCGCCCCGACGGCCGAGGCTCCCCCGCCACCGAAGCTGATCTTGGACCTTGAGGCCCTGCAGGCGGTGCCGGACGAGAAGGCCGGTCCGCTGAACCGTTACGCCCGCACCATTCAGAACCAGCGCAACGACTACAACGGCCGCGTGCTGTCGATCCGCCAGGACGACCTGCGCACCCTTGCGGTGATCTACGACATGCCGCCGGCGCAGCTGGCCGAGATGCTCATCGAGTGGGGTGTCCTCGACGCCGATGCTCGGCGAGCCGTGGCCGCCGAGGGCTGACGAAAGAGATCAAGTCGTCGACACGCCGGCGCGCCTCCCGTCACTGAAGCGATCTTTGCGGTAGGCGCTAAACCTCACCTGTAACACTGCCGATACGCCTCGTGACCAGCCAGTCACGAGGAGTTGCCATGCTCTGTGCGCAGACCCCCGCCGGGAGTGCTGCCGACCGGACCGACGACCGGAGCGACGACCGGACCGGCACCCGCCCCGACAACGTGCGTGTCGGCGTCCTGCCGTCGTTCGTGAGCACTGGCAGGCGACCGATCGCATACCTGGTGGCAGCGGTCCTTGCGCTGGTCGGCTTCCTCTCCGTCGTGCCCACCGCACCGGCGTACGCGTCCGCGAACGAGCTGCACACCCTGCTGGCCCAGGCCCGCGCGTCCTACAAGCTGCCGAAGCTGACGCGCAGCAGTGACCTGGACAGGGTCGCGCAGCAGTGGACGCAGGTGATGGCGAACAAGAACACGCTGGCGCACAACCCCGAATTGGCCAAGCAGATCCCCGCCGGGTGGACGGTTGCGGGTGAGAACGTCGGCTACGCCGGCAGCGCCGCGCAGCTGCAGCAGGCATGGATGAACTCCGCCGCTCACCGTGCCAACATCCTCGACACCGACTACAACGCCGTCGGCATCGGATACGTGAAGGTCGGCACGCGAGTGTGGGCGACGCAGGTGTTCGCCAAGTACGCCAAGGTGCCGAGCCCGGTGGGGGCCACAGCCACGACCACGTCCGTCGCGACGTCGGCTCGCCTCGCCGACCTGTCGGGAGACCGGAAGTCGGACGTCGTCGCACGCGACTCCGCGGGACGGCTGTGGGTCTACCCGGGCACCGGACGCGGAACCCTCGGAGCCCGGAAGTCGGCCGGTGGCGGCTGGGGCGCGTTCAGCGTCTGGTCGCCGGGTGACCTCACGGGTGACGGCAAGGGCGACGTGCTGGCGCGTGACCGGTCCGGACGGCTGTACACCTACCCGGGCAACGGGCGCAGCGGTCTGCTGCTGCGGCGCTACCTCGGCATCGGCTGGGGCGGCTACACGATCGCGACCCCGGGCGACTTCAACGGCGACAAGAAGGCAGACATCCTGGCGCGCGACTCCGGCGGACGGCTGTGGCTGTACCCGGGGAACGGCCGCGGCGCGTTCGGTGCGCGCAAGCAGCTGGGCACCGGCTGGCAGAAGTTAGGCGTGATCGTCGGGGTGGGCGATCTCACCGGCGACGCCAAGGCCGACGTGATCGCACGGGACCGCAGCGGGTACCTGTGGCTGTACCGCGGCAACGGCCGTGGCAGCTGGGCCGCGGCCGGCCAGCGGATCGGCGGCGGCTGGCAGGCGTTCACCTCGATCAGCGCTTCTGGCGACCTGACCGGTGACGGACGGGTGGACGTCGTCGCACGCGACTCGTCAGGCCGGCTGTGGCTCTACCCCGGCAACGGGCGTGGTGGCTTCGGCGCCCGCAAGCAGATCGGTAGTGGCTGGAACGTGATGGGGCAGATCGCCTGACCGCCGCATAGGGCGTACACCGGGGTCCAGTTCGTCACGCTGTATCGCTGATGACCGAGTGGTCATCAGCGATACAGCGTTCGTCCGCCGCATCCAGGGCCGGCCGCTCTTGCACCTGTGCGACCTCCCGGCGGCAACACGCCGGCGTGTCGCAGCGGGAAAGTCGCACGGGTCAGCTGACGAAGGCGCAATCCCTGGGCGGCAGCACCTACACCAACAGCGTCGGCT
>JASBSH010000151.1 GCA_030149025.1 Actinomycetales bacterium
CGGCGATGACGAGCAGCGACGTGTGGAGCGCGGAGACGCGAAGCGTAATGACCGGACCACCGCCGAGATGTTCTCGCCCGCCGTCCTCGAGCCGACGGTGGACTTCCTCGCCAGCCTCGCGCGGGCCGGCGCGGCGCTCGAGTTCGCCATCGGTACCGGACGGGTTGTCGCATCCCGCTGACGTCCCGCGGCGTCGCGGTGACCGGCATCGAGCTGTCCGAGCCGATGGTGGCCCAGCTGAGACGCAAGGTGGGGGAGGCGGCCCTACCGGTCGTCATCGGCGACATGGCGGCCACGAGAGTTGACGGCCAGTTCTCCCTCGTGCACCTGGTCTGGAACAGCATCGCCAACCTGCCTACCCAGGACGAGCAAGTCGAGGCTTCCGCCATGCCGCCAGCCCCTTCACCGCCGACAGCCAGAGCAACGTCTCGGTGTGGGGCATGCCCTAGCCCGAAGTTGCGTCTGGTGGAGAGCGGAGAGGGAAGCGAGAAGGCCGCGATCCGATGGACCGCGGCCTTCTCGCCGATGCGGAGCCGGCGGGTCAGCGCCCCGTGGTGACGACGGGACGCTCCTCGCCCTCGCCGGCCTCCAGCGCGTGCTCGTGCTCGGCGTGGCTCGCAGCCAGCTCCGACGGGGTGAGCGGCTCGATGCGGTCCTCGTAGAACCACCTGGACAGCTTCTGCCTGATGCGGTCCTTCCGCGCACCCGGCCGGGCGACACCGTTCTCGTCCACGTCCGGGGGAAGCTCGATCGGGCGCCGCGCGTCGTGCTGGACGAGCAGCCAGCGGTCGTACTCGTTGAGGGGCTCGTGCACCTCGAAGTACTCGCCATCGGCGGTCCGCACGATCCTCCCGGTCTCACGGCCGTGGAGCGCCAGCTCACGGTCGTGACGCTGGAGGCCGAGGCAGATCCGCTTCGTGATCCAGAATGCGATCGGCGGTCCGAGAATGGCGGTGAAGCGCAGCGTCCATGTGATGTCGTTGATCGAAAGACCCAGATGGGTAGCTAGCAGGTCGTTCGTCGCCGCGAGCGCGAGGACCGTGTAGAACACAATGGCCGCCACGCCAGCGGCCGTGCGGACCGGCACGTTACGCGGTCGGTCCAGAACGTGGTGCTCGCGTCTGTCACCGCTCGCCCAGGACTCCAGGAACGGCCAGGCGATGAGGATGCCGGTCATCAGCCCCGGCAGGATCAGGCCGGGGATCAGGATGTTGAAGGAGATCGTGAAGCCCGCGACGGTCCACTCCCAACCCGGCATCAGGCGCAGGGCCCCGTCGATGAAGAGGATGTACCAGTCCGGCTGGGTACCGGCAGAGATCGGGGAGGGGTCGTAGGGTCCGTAGTTCCAGACCGAGTTGATGCTCACGAAGCTGCCGAACAGCGCCATGATGCCGAACACCACGAAGAAGAAGCCGCCGGCCTTCGCTGCGTACACGGGTAGGAGCGGGAAGCCCACGACGTTCTGATTCGTGCGACCTGGCCCCGGGTACTGGGTGTGCTTCTGCCAGAACACCAGGCCGAGGTGGGCGCCGACCAGGGCGAGGATCAACCCGGGGATCAGCAGCACGTGGACGATGTACAGCCGGGGGATGATGGACTCTCCCGGGAACTCGCCATCGAAGAGGAAGAACGAGAGGTAGGTACCCACCACCGGGATCGACTTGATGACCCCGTCGATGATCCGCAGGCCGTTGCCGGACAGCAGGTCGTCGGGCAGGGAGTAGCCGGAGAAGCCGGCACCTAGGCCGAGCAGAGCCAGCACGGAGCCGATCATCCAGTTGAGCTCGCGAGGCTTGCGGAAGGCCCCGGTGAAGAACACCCGGAACATGTGCACCGTCATGGAAGCGATGAACAGCAGCGCCGCCCAGTGGTGTACCTGACGCATCAGCAGCCCCCCCCGGATGTCGAACGACAACCGGAGGGTGGAGGCGTAGGCCTCGGACATCGGCACGTTGTTGAGCGGGGCATAGGCCCCCTCGTACGTGGTCATTCCCATGCTCGGGACGAAGAACAGCGTCAGGAAGGTCCCGGACAGCAGCAGAACGATGAAGCTGTACAACGCAATCTCACCGAGCATGAACGACCAGTGGTCGGGAAAGAGCTTGCGGGACAATCCCCGAACCGCCTTTGAGGCACCAAGCCTCGTGTCCAGGAAGTCCGCCACACCGCCGGCCGCGGTGTTCGGCGTGGTGGTCTGGCTCATCCGCGCTCCCAGAAACTTGGTCCCACGGGCTCCTTGAAGTCGCTCTGAGCGACCAGATAGCCCTCGTCGTCAATGGCGATCGGCAACTGCGGCAGCGCCCGCTTCGCCGGGCCGAAGATCACCTTGCAGTACTGCGTGGCGTCATAGGTGGACTGGTGGCACGGGCAGAGCAGGTGGTGCGTCTGCTGCTCGTACAGCGCCACGGGGCAGCCCACGTGCGTGCAGATCAGGGAGTAGGCGAAGATGCCGTCGACGTCCCAGCCCTCCCGCGCCGGGTCCTTCTCCTGGATCATGTTCGGATCCATTCGAATCACCAGGACGGCGGCCTTCGCCTTCTCCTCCAGCGGCCGCTCCGACTCGTTGAGACCCTGGGGGATCACGTGGAAGATCGATCCCCTCGTCACGTCGGCCGCCTTGATCGGCTTGCCATCGGGATCACGGGTCAAACGAACGCCCTTTGCCCACAAGGTCTTGGTCAACGAGTCCTTGGGAAGGGGGCCGAGGTCGCGCAGGAGCACGATGCCGGGCAAACCCACGAGGGCGAGTGCGCCGAGCAGGGTGTTGCGGACCAGCGGACGGCGTCCGATACCCGACTCTGCTGCTCCGGTCTCAAGGACCTCCAAAGCCTTCGTACGGTCCTCGTCGGTCCCACGCATGGGGTGACGCATCTCGGTCATCTCGTGGTCGGGCATCAAGGTCTTCGCCCAGTGGATGGCGCCCAGACCGATGCCGAGCAGCGCGAGGCCGAGACCAAGGCCGAGGGTCGTGTTCGAGAGCTTGATGCTGGCGAAGGTGTTCTCGGGCGTGAAGAGAAAGTACGCGACGATCGCAAAGATGGTGCCGAGGATCGAGATGCCGAACAGGGCAGCGACCTGTCGCTCGGCGTTCTTCGCCGCCTTCGGATCGGTGTCGGCGAGGCGGTACCGGTGCGGCGGAGGGCCCGGGTTCTCGAAGCGGTCCGGCAGGTTGCCGTCCTCGTCCCGTGTGACGAGCTCCGACGAGGCCCCGCCCTGCTCTCTGGTGTCCATCACTTTCCGTTCTGCTGCGGTGTCAACTGGAGCGCTGGCCTTTCAGGAGGACTTGGCTGTGAGCCACACGGCGGCTCCGATCAGGACCACAATCCCGAATGCCCAGGCGAACAACGCCTCGGAGACCGGGCCCAGCGAACCAAGGGAGAAGCCACCGGGGGACGGCTGCTCCTCAAGGTACTTCAGGTAGGAGATGACGTCCTGCTTGTCGGTGGGGGACAGGTTCGCATCGTTGAACACCGGCATGGACTGCGGGCCGGTCACCATGGCCTCGTACATCTGCTTCGGTGTGACGCCCTCCAGCGGTGGGGCGTACTTGCCCCTCGTCAGGGCGCCACCGGCACCGACCACGTTGTGGCACATGGCGCAGTTGACCCGGAACAGCTCGGCGCCCTTCGCGAGCGATTCGTCGTCGGTCTTCAGGTTCAGGTACTGGTCCTCTGGGATGGCCGGGCCGGGACCGAGGGAGGCCACGTACGCCGAGAGGTCGGCGACGTCCTGCTGCGTGAACTCGGTGGGCTTGCGGGGTGCCTGCGGCGCGGTGTTGGCCAGTGGCATCCGACCCGTGCTGACCTGGAAGTCCACCGCCGCGGCACCGACGCCGACCAGGGAGGGCGCAGCCCTCGTTCCGGTGGCCTGCGCACCATGGCAGCTCGCGCAGCTGGCGACGAACAGATCCCGGCCCCGCTGGACGTCACCGGCGGCGGTCGTGCTCGCGTTTGCGAACGTGGGGGCGGCCACTGCATACGCCGCTCCGGTCACGACCAGTGCCATCAGCAGCAGCACCACGGTGGCCAACGGGCGACGCCTGCGGGCGGCGAGTCCCTTCATGGAAAAGGTCCTTCTCTCTCGTCGTCGCTCAGCGCCGCGAACGGCACTGAAGGTCGGTGCGTTGTCTTGTTGCGTGCTGTGCGCTACTGCAGGACGTAGATCACCAGGAACAGGCCGATCCATACCACGTCCACGAAGTGCCAGTAGTACGACGTCACGATCGCGCTGGTGGCCTCGTGGTGCCCGAAGCGCCTGACGGCAAACGCGCGGCCGATCACGAGCAGGAAGGTGATCAGTCCGCCGATCACGTGGAGGGCGTGGAACCCGGTGGTCAGGTAGAAGGCGGAGCCGTACGCGTTGGAGGAGATGGACACGCCCTCCGCGACGAGCTCTGCGTACTCGAAGAACTGCCCCGCCACGAAGACCGAGCCCATGATGAACGACAGCAGATACCACTCCACCATGCCCCAGCGCCGGACATCGAGCAGTGCGCCCGTGCGCAGCGGCTGGAAGCGCTCCGCGGCGAAGACGCCCATCTGGGCCGTCACGGAGCTCAGCACCAGGATCGTGGTGTTCCCCGCGGCGAACGGGACGTTGAGCTTGGCCGTCTCCGTGGCCCAGAGCTCCGGTTGCACACCCCGGATCGTGAAGTACATCGCGAACAGTCCAGCGAAGAACATGAGCTCGCTGGCCAGCCACACGATGGTGCCGACCGAAACCATGTTGGGTCGGTTGACCGTTACCGGGGCATGGGTTTCCTGAACCGCTGCTGTCGTCGCCACGCCGGTCATTATGGCCGCATCTGCCTTCCATTGACAGGCGACCCCCGCATCATTCGGCGCGCCTTCGTACACCGGTAGGCTCCGGGCCGGGTGAACCCGCCGGGTCACCCGCGCCGACCGGGTTCCCGCGGGAGCCCGTGGGTGCGGCAAGGGCAGACGTCACGAGCGACGAACCGGGGCGATAACGGGCAATGGAGATCACCACCGAGAGGGAGCCTCGGCTCCGTGTGCTGCTCTACAGCAGCAACGCCAACACCCGTGAAGCCGTACGCATGGCGGTCGGCCGGCGACCGGCACCGGACCTGCCACTGGTGGAGTGGGTGGAGTGCGCCACGCAGCCCGCCGTCATCTCCCGCGTCGACGCGGGCGGATTGGACGTCCTCATCCTGGACGGCGAGGCGGCTCCGTCGGGTGGCATGGGGCTGTGCCGTCAGCTGAAGAACGAGATCTACCGGTGCCCGCCGGTCCTGGTGCTTACCGGGCGTCCCCAGGACGCGTGGCTGGCGGCGTGGTCCCAGGCGGACGCGGTCGTCCCGCACCCACTGGACCCGTTCGCGCTCGCCGAGGCGCTCGCGGCGCTCGCGCGCCGGCGCGTGACGACCACCCAGTCCCTCTGAGGGACTCCGCATGTCGTCATCGGCTTCGCGGGGGCCCACCTTTCCCAGCCTGATCAGCCGGCTCATCGCCGGGGAGGACCTCAGCGCGACCGAGACCGCTTGGGCCATGGACACGGTCATGGGCGGTGACGCGAACGACATCCAGGTCGCGGGCTTTCTGGTCGCCCTGCGGTCCAAGGGGGAGACCGCCGATGAGCTGCTCGGGCTCGCCGACGCGATGCTCGGTCACGCGGTGAGGATCGAGGTGCCGGGCCCGCTCGTCGACATCGTCGGCACCGGCGGGGACAGGGCGAGCACCGTCAACATCTCGACGATGGCCTCGCTCGCCGTGGCCGGGGCGGGCATCCGGGTCGTCAAGCACGGCAACCGGGCCGCGTCGTCCAAGTGCGGTTCGGCAGACGTGCTCGAAGCACTCGGCGTGCGGCTGGACCTGCCCCCTGAGCGGGTCCAGGAGCTCGCCGGTGAGATCGGCATCACATTCTGCTTCGCGCAGGTGTTCCACCCGGCGATGCGGTACGCCGCGATCCCGCGCCGTGAGCTCGGGGTGGCCACCGCCTTCAACTTCCTCGGGCCGCTCACCAACCCCGCGCAGCCGGACGCCAGCGCGATCGGCGTGGCGGACGCCCGGCTGGCGCCGCTCGTCGCAGGAGTGCTTGCGGCGCGCGGCACGTCGTCCCTGGTCTTCCGGGGCGGTGACGGCCTGGACGAGCTCACCACCACCGGCCCCTCCACGGTCTGGTGGGTCCGTGACGGTGAGGTGAAGGAGCTGGTCTTCGACCCGGTGGACATCGGGGTGCCTCGAGCGTCCATCGAGGACCTGCGTGGCGCCGATCCGCAGTTCAACGCCCGCGTGGCCCGTCACTTCCTGGCCGGAGAGCGGGGGCCGGTGCGCGACGCCGTCCTGCTCAACGCCGCGGCGGCGCTGGTCGCCGCCGGACGCCGCGCGGGTTCGCTCGAGGAGCAGATGGCGGCGGCGATGGAGGAGGCGGCGCGCTCGGTCGACTCCGGCGCGGCCGCTGACGTCCTGGACCGTTGGGTCAGGGCCACCGAGTAGGACGCTCGCCGGTTTCAGGCCGTCGCCAGCAGCACGCCCTCGACCACCAGAAGCAGGGTGAGGACGGCGATCACGGCGCGGAGGGCTGTCGCCGCTCGGCCCGCTGTGGCCACGCGCGAGCGCCGCGCTGCGTCCTGCCAGCGGGCAGCCGCACTGCGCAGCGCGGTCATGTGTCGGGCCTGCAGCACACCGATGATCGTGGCGACGACGAGCAGGACGGCGGTCACGAGGCCGGCGATCAGCGTCGCGTCCACCTGGTGCCCGGCGAGGAGCGCCCCCGCGGAGGAGAACGCGACGGCGAGACTGACCGCGGCCACCACCCCGTAGAGGCGGCCGAACCGCTGGAAGAAGGCGATCCGCTGACCCTCGGTCAGGGTCTGCCAGGCAGCGCGGTTGACCAGCGGGATCACGAGGACGCCGCCGACCCACACGGCACCGGCGAGGACCAGCAGCGTGGCGAGGAGCTGCGTCACGGGTGGCTCATGACGCTGTCGTCGTCTCCTCGCGGGGCGGGAACGCCGCGACGAGCGGGGTGTCGACCCCGAGCGGGCTCAGCCTCGCGGCGCCCCCGGGCGAACCCAGGGGCTCGTCCCTGCCGGGCAGCGTCTCGGTGAAGAACTCCTCGTTGTCCCGCAGGTAGGGTCGGTAGTCCTCGGGCAGGTCGTCCTCGTAGTAGATGGCCTGCACGGGGCACACCGGTTCACAGGCTCCGCAGTCCACGAACTCGTCGGGGTGGATGTAGAGGGCCCGGGCGCCCTCGTAGATGCAGTCGACCGGGCACTCCTCGACGCAAGCACGGTCGACCACGTCGATACAGGGCTCGCCGATCACGTACGTCACTACGGCCTCCTTGCTCCATCACCCGCCTCTGTCGATGCATTTTCACACAGGATGCTGTGGAAACAAGGGGTGGGTCTACCTGGTGACGAAGGCCGACGAAACCTGCGTCAGCTGTCCAGACCCAGGGAGAAGGCCGACTCCAGGTCGTGGCGCGAGTACGTGCGGAAGGCGATGAAGGTCTTGGTCTGCCTGACACCGGGAACCTTGCTCACCGTGTCCGCGATGACGTCGGCCAGGTGCTCGTGCTCCCGCACCCGCACCAGCGCGACGAGGTCGACGTCACCCGCCACCGAGTAGACCTCGCTCACGCCCTCGATCTCGGCGATCCGCTCCGCTGCTTCGGGGATGCGGTCGACATCGGTCTCTATCAGCACGATCGCGGTGATCACAGCTCGTCCTCCTGGGTCGGCTCGCCGGTGTGCAGAGCCTAGCCATCCGCGAAACCGGGGACCGAGCCGCAAGACGCGCCGGCCGGGTCGAGACGGTGCCTGGCCTTCGCGGCCCCGTTCACCGGGCAGTGCCACGACCCTTCGACCTCGACCAGGCGTACACCCGGTGACTCCAGCCAGCGCAGCACCTTCTCCGTCTCCTCCGGGTGCGCGGCCGGGCCAGGCCCGGACGGGGCCGGTACCACCTCGCCGCTGGAGCGCAGGGCGGAGATGTACGGCGCCGGGTCGGCGCCCGGCGGAGTCACCGTGGTCCCGGCGAGGCGGCCGTAGCGGACGAGCACCACCTCCCACCCGCCGCCGTCCGCCCGTCGCGCCGCCACGAGCTCGGAGCAGCGGGCCAGCGGCGCCAGCCGCTGGCTCCTGCTCGCCCCGCGCAGGAAGGCGAGCAGTCGGTCGCGGTGCGTGGCGGCGTCCTCGAACCGCTGCTCGGCGCTGTGCCGGTTCACGCGGCGCAGAACAGCCTCCACCACACCGCTGGCGTCGGACGAGAACGCCTCTCGGACGTCGGCCACGATCGTCGCGTACTCATCCCGGCTCTGCGCCCCGGTGCAGGGAGCGCCGCACCGGTCCATCTCCGCGAGCGCGCAGGCCCCGGCGTCTGCGGCCGGCCGGGCGGGGATCCGCCTCGTGCACTGGCGGATGCGGAAGGCCTCGTGCAGTGCCGCCACGGCCTGCTCGGCCGACTGGACCGAATCGAACGGGCCGAGGTACGCCGCCCCCTGCCCCACGTCGTCCCGCACCTGCCGGACCACCGACAACCGGGGGAACGGCTCCACCGTGAGCTTCAGCCAGGGCGCTCGTTCCGGGTGTCGTGAGCGGCGGTTGAACCGCGGCTTGTGCTCGGCGATGAGCCTCAGCTCGCGGACCTCCGCCTCGAGCGGGGTGCCGCAGACGATCGGCTGGACCGTGGTCGCGAGTGCGACCATGTGGGCCATGCGACTACGGGTCTCGGACGCGGTGAAGTAGTTGCGCACCCGGGAGCGGATGTCCCTGGACTTGCCGACGTACAGCACCTCGCCGCGGGCGTCCTTGAACAGGTAGACCCCGGGGGCGTGGGGCAACGGGTCGGCCAGATGGCGTTTGCGCCGTTGCTCGGGGCTGACGCGTGAGGTGAAGCTCGTCAGCTCCTCCAGCGAGGTGATCCCCAGGTTTCCGACCCTGGCCAGCAGGCCGTGGAGGACGTCGACGGTGGCGCGTGCGTCGTCCAACGCCCGGTGGTTCGGTGTGGTGGTGGAGCCGAAGAGCCTGGCCAGCGACGACAGCTTGCGGTTGGGCGCCTCGTCGATGCCGACGACGTGGCGTGCCAGCCGGACGGTGTCGAGCACCTGGTGACCGGGCCAGGCGACCCCCGCTTGCACGCACGCTGCCCTGAGGAACCCGATGTCGAACCCGGCGTTGTGCGCCACGAGCACCGCGCCGCGCGCGAACTCCAGGAACGCCGGCAGGGCGGACTCGATCTTCGGGGCGGTCGCCACCATCGCGTCGCTGATACCGGTCAGCACGGCGATGAAGGCCGGCACGGCCTGCCCCGGGTTCACCAGGGTCTGGAACTCTGCGAGCACCTCGCCACCGCGGACCTTGACCGCACCGATCTCGGTGATCCCGCACGAGTCCGGCGACCCTCCGGTCGTCTCGAGGTCGACCACGACGAACGTCACGTCGCGCAGCGGTGTGCCCAGGTCCTCGAGGGTCGTCTGGATGGCGACGCCGGTCGCCGGCGGTGTCGTGGTGCTCACGAAGGGGACGGTATGGGTACCCCCCGACATTGCTGTGGAACGACGCGCTCGGGACACGAGCAAAGCCGCGATGTCGGTGGTCACCTCTAACGTCCGGCGCGCCGGCGACGGGCCGGTGAGGCGAGGCGACGGCGAGGATGTGCCGCCGCCCGAACGGGAGGAGGGTTGCAGTGATCATCGACTGTGATGGCTGCAGGGTGCGGGACGTGGCGTGCGGGGACTGCGTCGTGACGGTCCTGCTGGACATGGCCGGTGGGCTGTCGGCCCCGGACCGGGTGGAGCTCGACGAGGCGGAGGCGCATGCCATCGCGGTCCTGGCCGGCTCCGGGCTCGTGCCGCCGCTGCGGCTGGTGTCCGACGGCGGCTCACCGGGCCGGGCGGGATCGGCGGGAGAGGAGGCGCCGGCTGCCTACGATGTCCGGCATGGACGCGGCGGAACACGGGCTGGCTGACCCCCGCGTCCCACCTCCGCGCCGCGGTGACGGCGGTGGCGTCGGTCTCAGCGTCGTCGCGGCGCTGGTCCTGGCCGCCATGGTGGCCGGCGTCCTCGTGCTCACCCAGAACCGGCCGGCGGCCCTCGGCAACCGGGCGGCCCCGTCGGTCACGTCCCCGACGTCGCCGACCGCGACGACCAGCGCCGTACCGGACCGGCAGCAGTCCCTGGACAGGCTCCTGCGTGAACGGTCCAACGCCGTCATGACCCGGGACCGTCAGGGGTGGCTCTCCACCATCGATCCGGCCTCCGCCGAGTTCGCCACCCGGCAGCAGAAGGTCTTCGCCAACCTGGCGTCAGTCCCCATCGCCTCGTGGTCCTACCAGCTGGCGGGCAACGGCCCGACGCTGTCGCAGCAACGACTGACGGCGCTCGGCGCGGACGAGGCTTGGGTCGCCAGAGTGGTGCTCGAGTACAGCCTGGCGGGCTCGGGCGCCGGGCCGGTCAGGCGGGAGCAGTACCTGACGCTGGTTCCGCGGGGGGACCAGTGGCTGCTCGCCGCGGACACAGACGGTGAGACGGCCGTGGACCTGTGGGATCTCGGCCCGGTCCAGGTGCACCGCAGCAAGCGGTCCCTGCTGCTCGGTACCGCGGACGCCCCCACCCTCGAACGCATGGCGGGTGAGGTCGCCCAGGCGTCGACCCGGGTCGATGCGACGTGGGGCGCGACGTGGCCCCGCACCGTGCTCGTCCTCGTGCCGGAGGACCAGGCACAGATGGCGGCGCTGCTCGGCCGGGACGACCCCACGGGCCTGGACCAGATCGCCGCCGTGACCACCGGCGAGATCGGGCTGGACTCCTCTGCCACCTCGGCCGACCGCATCATCGTGAACCCGGACGGGTTCTCCCAGCTCGGGGAGCTGGGGCGCGACGTCGTGCTCACGCACGAGTTGACGCACGTTGCCACGCGGGCCACGACGACGGTCGCCGTCCCGATCTGGCTCAGTGAGGGCTTCGCCGACTACGTCGCCTACAAGTCGACGGGGTTGTCGACCCGTCGGGTGGCCAAGGACGTGCTGGACGAGGTCCGTCGAGGCGACGGGCCCAAGCAGCTACCGGACACCCGGGACTTCGACCCGACCCTGCACGACATCGCCCCCGCCTACGCCGGCGCCTGGCTCGCCGTGCGGATGATCGCCGACGAGGACGGGGAGGACACCCTGCTGCGCTTCTACCGGGCCGTGGCCGGCGGGCGGGGAACCGCGTCGCAGAATGCGGCCAGCACCCCGGGTGCGTCGACCGCGTCCCAGACCGCCGTGGCGTCGGCGTTCGCAACGGTGCTGGGCACCAACGAGGAACAGTTCACCAGCCAGTGGCTGGCGTACCTCGACCGCCTCGCCGCGTAGCCGCGTAGCCGCACGTAGGGTTCGGCACATGCCGGGCCAGCGCACCCTCATCGTCACCAACGACTTCCCCCCGCGAACGGGTGGCATCGAGTCGTTCGTGCTCGCCATGGC
>JASBSH010000080.1 GCA_030149025.1 Actinomycetales bacterium
CAGTTCGGCCGCGACATCCTCAGCCAGATGATCGCCGGCGCACGGACGACGCTGCTCGTCGGCATGATCTCGGTGACCATCAGCGCGACGCTCGGAATCCCGCTCGGCCTGCTGGCGGCGTCCGGCGGTAAGTGGCTGAGCGAGCCGATCATGCGTGCGATGGACATCGTGTTCGCGTTCCCCGCGATCCTGATGGCCATCATCCTCGCCGCCGGGTTCGGTGCATCGACCCTGACCGCCATGGTCGCCATCGGCATCGCCACGGTGCCCGTCTTCGCGCGGCTGACGCGGGCCGGGGCCATGCAGGTCCTGAAGAGCGACTACGTGCTCGCTGCAAGGGGTTACGGCCGCCGGGGCCCGATGCTGATGCTTCGGTACGTCGTGCCGAACATCGCGGCGCTGCTGATCGTCCAGGCGTCAGTGGCGTTCGCGCTGGCGGTGCTTGCCGAAGCGGCGTTGTCCTACTTGGGTTTCGGCACGCCACCGCCCACACCGTCGTGGGGCCGGATGCTGCAGGAGGCGCAGAACTACCTGGTCGTGCGGCCGATGCTGGCGGTCTGGCCCGGTCTCGCGATCGCCCTGTCCGTGCTCGGGTTCAACCTGATCGGTGACGGGCTGCGCGACACCCTCGACCCACGGCTGAAGGGTCGGTGACCGCGTGTCTGGTCTGACCGTGGAGAACCTGGTCGTGGAGGTGAACGGGCAGCCCGCCGTCCGCGGTGTCTCCTTCGAGCTCGACTCGGGCGGACGCACCGGGTTGATCGGTGAGTCCGGCTGCGGGAAGTCGCTGACCGCGCTGGCGCTCATGGGACTGCTGCCGCACGGGGTGACGGCGTCCGGCTCGGTTCTGCTGGACGGTCGCAACCTGCTGGACCTGTCGGACAAGGAGATGTGCCGGGTGCGGGGCAACTCCCTGGCCATGGTGTTCCAGGAGCCGATGACCGCGCTGAACCCGATGATGCGGGTCGGCAAGCAGATCGCCGAGTCGCTGCGTATGCACCGTGGGATGGACCGTGCCGCCGCCGGGCGTCGCGCGGTGGAGCTGCTCGACCGGGTGCGACTGCCCGAGCCGGAGCAGACCGCGCGGAAGTACCCGCACCAGCTGTCCGGCGGGCAGCGGCAGCGCGTCGTTCTTGCCATCGCACTCGCCTGTGACCCGGTCGTTCTGGTCGCCGACGAGCCGACGACAGCGCTCGACGTGACGGTGCAGGCGCAGATGCTCCGACTGATGGACGAGTTGGTGCGTGAGGAGGGCGCCTCGCTGCTGCTCATCACCCACGACCTGCCGGTCGTCGCCAGCGTCTGCGAGGAGGTCCTGGTGATGTACGGCGGCACGATCGTGGAGACCGGTTTGGTTCGTGAGGTCTTCGACGCCCCACGGCACCACTACACGGCGGGGTTGCTCGCGTCCACGGCGCTCGACAGCGTCGACGGTTCGGGTCGGCTTGCCACCATTCCGGGGCGGGTGCCGTCGCTCGGGCAGTTCCCTGACGGATGCGTGTACCGCAACCGGTGCCCGCGTGCGGATGAGGTCTGTGTCGCAACGCCTTTGCTCAGCGGTGACGAACCGTCCCTCACCGGTGATCTTGCAGTTTCGCAGATTGGTCGCCGGGCCTTCGCCTGCCACCACCCGCTGCATGACGACAGGGTCGGCGCATGAAGGGGGGCACCGATCGGGTCGCCGGCTCGGACGAGGTCACCGGGCCCGACAGGACAAGCGGCACACCGATCCTCGAGGGCGTTGACCTCGTACGTGAGTACCGGATGCCTCGACGGTCTCTGCGGGAACCGGGGGCAGTGGTGCGGGCCCTGGACGGTGTCAGCATCGCCATCGAGGAGGGCGAGACGTTCGGCATCGTCGGCGAGAGCGGTTCGGGCAAGTCCACGCTGTCCCGGATTCTGATGGCGCTGGACCAGCCCACGGAAGGGACCGTCCGGTACGCGGGTCGGCAGGTGAGCGGCACCCGCGAGAGACGACTTCGGTTCTTGCGGCGCGACGTCCAGATGATCCTGCAGGACCCGATGTCGTCACTGAACCCGAGGATGCGAGTGGGCCGACTCATCTCCGAGCCCCTGTCGGCGCTCGGGATCGACTGCGACCACCGCGACCGGGTGGGGGAGCTGCTGAATGCGGTGGGCCTGTCGGACGACGTGGTTGACCGCTACCCGCACCAGTTCTCCGGCGGGCAGCGGCAGCGCATCGCCATCGCTCGCGCGCTCGCGCCGGGCCCGCGCGTGATCGTGGCCGACGAGCCGGTCAGTGCGCTGGACGTCTCGGTGCGAGCGCAGATCCTGAACCTGCTGACCGACCTCGCCGAGCAGTTCCGGCTGACGCTGGTGATGGTGTCGCACGACCTCTCTGTCGTCCGGTACCTATGCGACCGGATCGCCGTGATGCACCAGGGCCGGATCGTGGAAACCGGTGACACCGAACAGATCTACTCCGATCCGCAGCAGGCGTACACGCGCAAGCTGCTCGCCGCCGTCCCCACGCTGGAGGGGGATCTGCTGAACAGGTACGCAAGGAGCGACGCATGAGGCTGCAGGACCGGGTAGCGATCGTCACGGGCGGCGCGAGCGGGATCGGGCTCGCCACCGTGCGCCGGTTCTCGGAGGAGGGCGCGAAGGTCGTCATCGCCGACCTGGACGGCGACCGGGCCGCCGAGGCCGCCAAGGACGTGGACGGCGACGTCTTCGGTGTCACCTGCGACGTGCGCAGGGCGGCGGACTGCCAGGCGGTCGTCCACTCCGCGCTCGACAGGTTCGGGCAGCTGGACGTGTTGCACGCCAACGCCGGTTTGCCGTTCACCGGTCCGATCGAGGAGGTGGACGAGGCGACTCTCGACCGCGTCGTGGACGTGAACCTCAAGGGTGCGTTTCTCTCGGCTCAGGCTGCGGTGCCGGCGTTACGGAGGACGAGCGGGTCGATCATCTTCACCGCATCGCTGCAGGCCGTCATCGCGCGGCCCAACTACGCGCCCTACACCGCCGCCAAGCACGGTGTGATCGGGTTGATGAAGGCGCTCGCGCTCGAGCTCGCCCCATCGGGGGTGCGGGTCAACGCCATCGCGCCGGCGGCGACGGACACGCCGATGCTGGCCGCCTTCCTCGGCGGCATGGGGGACGTGCCGGACGAGGCGCGGGAGCGGTTCCGCGAGTCGATTCCGCTGGGGCGCATGGCAACGCCTGAGGACACCGCGAATGCGGCAGTGTTCCTGGCGAGCGACGAGGCGCGGATGATCACAGGGCACACGCTGGTGCTGGACGGGGGTACGACCGCGGGGTGAGTTCGTACTCGGCGTCCACGTGAAGACCCACCGGACCCGCCCCAGAGCAGAATGGTCACTCCGCGTGCGAACCGCTGGGCGTGTTGTCCGGGAAACGACCTTTCTGCTTCTGCCGGAGCGTTGAGCAGAGAAAGAGACGACGGCGGTCTCAAGGTTCCGGCGCGCGAGGTCCTTGGCGGCCCGAAGGGTCAGGATCGCTCCGGGACGGTGCGCGTCACCGCGCGGGGACAGCTCAGGCCAGGGCGGCGTAGCCCTTTGCCTGCTCGAGCAGGCGCGGGACGCCGGCCTCGAGCGTGGGTGCGAACGTGGCGTCGTGCGGGCGCTCCCCGCGAAGCCACCGGGTGTAGATGGCCTCGCAGAAGATCGCGGCCTTCCACAGGGCCAGCGCCTGATACCACGGCAGGGCGGCCAGGTCGCGGCCGGTGCGCTGCCAGTAGTGGGTGACGAGCTCCTCCCGGGTGGAGTAGCCCGCCCGCCTCGTCACCGGGGTGAGCTCAAGTGGCGCGGGCTCGGTTCCGGGCTGGGCGTAGGTCGCTGCGAAGTACCCCAGGTCCGCAAGCGGGTCGCCGACAGTGGCCATCTCCCAGTCGAGAACGGCTCGAACCCGGGCCGGCGCGCTCGGCGAGTACATGAGGTTGCCGATCCGGTAGTCGCCGTGAACCACCGTCGGCGGCGGGGAGGTGGGCACGTTGTCGGCCAGCCAGGATCCCAGCGTCTCCACCACCGGGAGGGAGCGGGTCGTGTTGATCTCCCAGAGCCCGCTGAAGCGGCGAACCTGTCGGGCGAGGTAGCCTTCGGGCCGCCCCAGGCCGGCGAGCGGCCCTTCTCGGACGTCGACGTCGTGCAGCTGGACCAGGGTGTCGACGGCTGCCAGCGCTGTCGCCCGGCGCTGCCCCGGACTGTCAAGGTGGGCGGGGATCGTGTCCGTGATGATGACCCCGTCGACGAACGACATGACGTAGAACGGCACGCCGAGCACCGTCTCGTCCTCGCAGACGGCCAGCACCTGAGGGACAGGGACGCCGTGAGCGGCCAGGGCCTGCTGGATCCGAGCCTCCCGGACCATGTCGTGGGTGGATGGCGGCAGCGGCGGTCGAGGGCCGCGCCGCAGCACGAACACTTCACTGCCGCGCTCGATCCGGTAGGTCACGTTCGACTGGCCCTCGCCGATCCGCGCCCACGACAGGGGACCGGCACCCAGCCCGTGGGAATCGAGGAACTCCGTGACGGCGTCTAGTACCAGCAGAGGCGGGTGCTCGAGCTGGGCCGCTTCGGTGGCGGTGGCGACGACATCTACGCCGTTGGTCTGCATTTTCGTCATCACGGGATCTTGTTTCCGGTCGGGGCGGTGTCGACGTCCGCAAGGAACCGGCTCCCCGCCGCAACCTCCGCCCGGCGCCTGGAGGAGGCCCGTCGGGCGATCGCCCACTTGTGGGTTTCGGTGGAGCCGTCGTAGATGCGGAACGGCCGGACCTCGGCGAGGTACTGGGCGAGCGGCAGGGCGTCGGAGACCCCGTCGCCGCCGCAGAGCTGGACCGCACGGTCCATGACCCGGTAGATCGCCTCGGAGCAGTGCACCTTGGCGACCGAGGACAGCGCGGAGCCGGCCTTCGGGTCAGCGGCGATGAGGGCCGCCGCGTTGGCGATGATCGCGTTGGAGGTCTCGATGTCGATGACCGACTGGGCGATGAGCTCCTGCGCGAGCCCGAGGGAGCGCAGCGGTGCCCCGAACAGTTCACGCCGCTCAGCGCGGTCCAGCGCGGTGTCGAGTGCACGACGGGCCAGCCCGAGCCAGCGCATGCAGTGCGTGAGCCGAGCGGGCCCCAGACGCACCTGGGCGTACTTGAATCCGAGTCCGACCTCACCGAGCACGGCGCTGTCGGGCACGAAGCAGTCCTCGAGGTGGACATAGGGGTGGCCGCCGTCGATGTACCGGTCCACGGTGTGGATCTGCCGGCCGACTCGCACCCCCGGGTCATTCATGTCGAGGAGGAACATCGTCGCGCCCTCGGGGGCGTCCCCGGCGGCGGGGGTACGGGCCATGAGGATCATGAAGGCGGCGCCGTTGGCACCGCTGATGAACCTCTTGTCCCCGCTGACCACCCAGCCACCGTCGACGGGCCGCGCCTCGGTGCGCAAGGCGGCTGGGTCGGAACCGGCACCGGGATGCGGCTCGGTCATCCCGAAGCAACCGGACCTCGCCCGCCGCGAGCGGGACGAGGTAGCGCCGCTTCTGCTCGGCAGTCGCGATGACCTCGAGGAGGTGCATGTTGCCTTCGTCGGGGGCCATGCAGTTCAGCGCGGACGGGCCGATGGGCGAGTAACCGGCTTCCTGGAAAATCGGCGACCAGTGCTCGATCGGCAGGCCCTGCCCGCCGTACTCCTTCGGGACGTGGGGTGCGAACACGCCCGCAGCCTTGGCGGCCGTCTGCAGCTCGTCCCGGACGGCCTGGTCGAGCCGGTCCCCGGGGGCGGGCTCGGCGTCAATGACGACCTCGCGGATGAACCGCCTGGTCCGGTCGTGCAGGTCGGCTACCTCGGGCGGGAGCGTCTCGGTCGCGGGGCCCATCTGCTGCGACATCAGGCGGTCCCCCCAGCCGCGGATAGCCCGCCGTCAAGAGTGAGCACGTGCCCGGTGACCCAGGCGGCATCGTCGGAGGCGAGAAAGGCGACGGCGGCCGCGACGTCCTCGGGCTGACCTAGCCGCTTGAGCGGGTACTGGGCGATGACCTCCTCCTCCTTGCCCTCGTACAGGGCCTGGGCGAAGACGGTCTTGACGATGGCCTGTGCGATCGCGTTGACCCGCACTTCGGGGCCGAGCTCGGCGGCGAGGGTGCGCGTGAGGTGGGCGACCGCCGCCTTGGAGATCCCGTACATGCCGATGCCCGGCGCGGGTGTGTCCCCGGTCACGGAAGAGAGGTTGACGACGACGCCGCGCCGCTCGGCGAAGGCGAGGCCACGGTAGGCGAGGACGTCCTGCACCCAGCCGAGGGCGGCAAGGACGTTGACGTCCAGGATCTTCACCGCCGCGCCGTGCTCGAGGTCGGTCAGCGGGCCGAAGACGGGGTTGATGCCGGCGTTGTTGACCAGCACGTCGAGGCCGCCGAGCTCGCGGGCGACCGTGTCGTGGACCTCGCGACGGTGCTCGGGGTCGTGCGCCTTGCCGGCGACGGTGACGACCGTGCCCTCGGGGAAGGTTGCCGCCGCTTCGGCCAGTGGCCCCGGTCGCCGTGCGGTGATGCACACGCGCGCTCCCTCCGCGACGAGGCGGTGGGCGATGGCCAGCCCGATGCCGCGGCTCGCCCCCGTCACGACGGCCGTCCGGCCGTCGAAACGCCTGGTGTGCTGCTCGCTCATGGGTGTCTTACCTCCGTAGGGGTGGGCGCGTCGCGCAGGGCGCGCCGGCAAATCTTGCCCGTCTGCGTCTTGGGCAGCTCGCCGACGATGACGACCGCGCGCGGACACTTGTAGGGCGCGAAGCGCTGGCGGACGAACTCGATGAGCTCGCGCTCGCTCGCGGTGGCTCCCGGCTTGATCGAGACGAAGGCGACGACCTCCTCCCCCCGGTAGTCGTCCGGCCTGCCGACGATGGCGGCCCTGACTCCTCGAAGGAGAGCGACGAGGTCGCGGGCGGCTGATGCCGGCGGGCGGGCCACGGCGGGAAACACGCGCGGGTCGTCGCGCGTCTGCAGGCCCCGGTCCGAGGTGCTGATGAGCCAGCGGACCGGCCGGCCGGCCAGCGACTCCAGGGTCTCCATCAGCGCCGTGTCGGCGCAGATGATGCCCACACCGGCATCGTCGACGAGGCGACGGAGCTCGTGGCGGCGGTACATCGGGCTCAGGACCACGGCGGCGGCGCCGAGTTTCCACAGCGCGAGGAGCACGATGGCGTACTGGGGAATGTTCTGCAGATAGATGCCGACCCCGTCGCCCCTGCCCGTTCCACGCGTATGGAGGGCCGCGGCAAGTGCATCCGAGGCGTTGTCGAGCTCCCGGGCCGTCATGGAGCCGTCGAAGTAAGCGACGGCACTCCGGTCCGGGTTCCGTAAGACGCGTGCCTGCCACGCCTCGAGGAGGGACGCGTAGGAAATCGGGACCTCAGCGCTGAAAGCGGCGGGGTAGAGCTCGGTCCAGGGACGGTCCTCGTCGACCATCGCTACTCCCGTCACTTGAGTGAGCGCTCGGTTGGTGGGACTAGAGTGGTGTCAGCCCGCTCCCATGTCAACACGGGAAGCGGACTCATCATCGGAATCGAACGCAAACCGAGGAAACACAATGGGGTCGCAGAAGGAAGACCGGTGATCGAGCAATCAGTTCATAAGTCCTGGCGGGACTACAGCGACGCCACGCTCCCTCCCATCCTGGACGCTGCGCGCGCGTGCTTCGTCGAGCACGGGTACGACGGGACGACGACGCGGATGCTCGCCGCCAGCGCCGGACTGTCGGTACCCGGCCTCTACTACCACTACCCCCACAAGCACGATGTGCTTGTCGAGGTGATGACCTTCGCCATGGAGGATCTCTGGAAACGCAGCATGGCAGCCCTCGCGGAGGCTGGCGGGGACGTGCTGCGTCAGCTCGACCTGCTCGTCGAGTGCCTCGTGCTCTACCACGCGCACCGCCGCGATCTAGCCTTCCTCGCCGCGAGCGAGATCCGCAGCCTTCAGGAGGACGCCAAGACGACACACATCGGCCGCCGCGACCGCCAGCAGCGACTGATGGACACCACCGTCGAGTACGGGGCTGCCCAAGGAATATTCGTCGCCGAAGATCCACGCAGCGTCAGCCGCGCCCTGGTCACCATGTGCACCGGGGTCTCGCAGTGGTACCGCCACGATCGCACACTTGGCCCGGATGAGGTCGCCAGCCGGTATCAGACGATCGCCAGGCGGGCGCTCTGCTGCGACCCGTCCTGCGGGCAGTGACCGGGGTCGGACTTCTCATCGGCCATTTCGTATCCCTCAAGTCGCCGATCCGGCCTGTTCCGGGTCCGGGGCGACTGCGGCACATGGAGACGAACGCAGTCCCGATCGGCTGTACTCATGACGCTCCGGGGTTGGAGTTGAGCGGGCTGGGGAGATCCGTCTCGTTCGTCGCCGGCGCACCGCCCCGCTGGTCGATGCTGGCGACGGACATCTTCGGCATGTGCAGTGTCGCTTGCCAGCGTGATGGGACCACCCCGTTGCCACGAGCATGGGACCACCTGGGGGTGTCAGTGAGCATCGTGGACCTCGCCGCGGTGGTCAACTGCGCGACGCGCTGGTCTGTCGACGGCGGACTGGGTGGCGAGCAGGGTGTCGCTCATCGGCCTCCAGGGTGTTGTCCAGCCTGGCGGCTCTCAGCCGGGTGAACAGTTTGTCGGCGCGACAGAAGTGCATGCTGAGCCGACGGCGGATGCCGATGTGCCCCAGCGCCGAGGCGAGGTGGGTTTTGCCTACTCCGGGAGTGACTCCGACAGACTGCAACATTTGCGTGCCGCTCTGCCGTGTGAGGTCCGGGTGGTGGCTGCCGCGCATCCGTTGTTCGGTTCGCTGTTGCCTGCTGAGGGGTTCAGGCGGGTGAACGGGACCGTCTTCCTCGTTGTGAGGCTGTCCGACGGCAGCCCGGGCACGATTCGCGCGGACGCGACCGATGTCCTGGGCGCCTTCGTGGACGAACCGGCCGGCACGGTTGTCGATGGTGAGGGTCTGCGAACCCTGCATGCGTTGGTGGTGAGGTGGCTGCCGGTGCGCGGATCCGGCCGCGCTGGTGCTGGAGACGACAAATAGGTTCGACTCACCCTGATCGCGCCAACGAACCTGGGAAGGTGAACCTATTTGCGTGCCATGAGAGTAGCCGCTGAGAGCATCCAACTCGCACTTCCGGATCCCGACTTGTCCGATCCGATCGATCGGTGGTGGGACCTGCCGGCTGCCACTCGCGCTCGGGTGCTCGGCCTGCTCGCCGACCTGATCGCTCGCGGTGTGCTGATCGACAGGCCCGAGGCTCGGTCGGAGGTCGATGGTGATGTCTGAGCCGTCCACGCTGGTCTCGGCGAAGATCGGCCCGGTGCACCTGGGT
>JASBSH010000083.1 GCA_030149025.1 Actinomycetales bacterium
CGCTGCCATGTCGAGCGCATCGGTCACCACGACGCCGGTGAACCCGGTCTGGTTCCGCAGCAACCGGTACGCCGGTGCCGCCAGGCTCGACGGCACGCCGGGCTCCAATGCCGTGACCGCGACGTGCGACATCATCACGGCCGGCACGCCCGCCCGAGCGGCCGCCGCGAACGGCACGAGGTCGCGGCGACGCAACTGCTCGATGCTCCTCTTCTGCACCGGCAGACCGACGTGGCTGTCCGTCGTCACGCTGCCGTGCCCGGGGTAGTGCTTGGCCACCGGGACGACGCCGGCCGCGAGGTAGCCCTCGACCGCCGCGGTCACCGACCTCGCAACGAGATCCGGGTCATCCGAGGCGGACCGGCTGCCGATGGTCGGGTCGGTCGGGCCGATGGTCACGTCGGCGACGGGTGCGTTCACCCACGTGAAGCCCAGTGACCGAAGCTCGGCGCCACTCGCCTTCGCGGCATCCCGCACGACGTCCAGGTTCCCGCCGGCCGCTGCGGCGCCTGCAGTCATGAACGTGGGGAACTCCGCGGCCGGCGCACGCACCCTCGCCACCAGCCCACCCTCCTGGTCGACGGACACCACCGCCGGCCATCGCCGACCGTCATCGAAGACCGCTCGCTGCACCGCCGCCGCTGTGGCCCGCACCTGCTCCGGCCCGGAGACGTTGTCCCCCATCAGGATCACGCCGGCAAGGTGGAGATCCCGGACGAGCGACGCGGCGGTCGAAGGGTCCGTGCCCGCGTAGCTCGCGACGATCACCTGGCCGGCGACCTGTTCGACCGGCATCGCTGCGACCGTTCGGCGGGCCGCGGCGAGGTCCGCCTGCGTCGGTCCCCAGGGGAGCCGGCTCGCCGTCCCTGCCGGCGTCCCGCTCGGCGACGCGGTGGGCGGGGATGACGGTCGCCCGGACGGCGACACACCGGCAGGCGGGGACGTTGCGGTGCCGCTGGGACCGGTTGCTCCTCCCGGCACCTCACCTGACGCGGTGCACCCCGCCAGGGACAGGACCGCGACGGCGGCGAGCGCCCGACCGCGTCCGGGCAGCCGGCCGCGGGTCACGTGCCCGCCAGGACCGTCGTGACGGGGAGCGAGGAGTCCGCGCCGAGGTCGGGTGCGGACGGCTCACGGCCGCGCTGCACCATCTGGGCACCGAGGGCCGCGACCATCGCGCCGTTGTCCGTGCAGAGACCGGGTCGCGGCACACGCAACCTGATCCCGGCTGCCGCGCAACGCTCCTCGGCCACCGCGCGCAGCCGGGAGTTCGCCGCCACACCGCCACCGATCAGCAGGTCGGACACCCCCTGCTCGGTGCAGGCCAGGATCGCCTTCCGGGTGAGGACGTCCACGACCGCCTCCTGGAAGGACGCTGCCACGTCGGCGACGGGGACCGGCTCTCCCACAGCCTCTTTGGCCTCCACCCACCGCGCCACGGCGGTCTTCAGACCCGAGAAGGAGACGTCGTAACGGTGCCGTTCCATGTCGCGACCGGACGTGAGGCCGCGGGGGAAGTCGATGGCGACCTTGTCGCCGTCCCTGGCAACGCGGTCAATGTGCGGGCCCCCCGGAAACGGCAGGCCGAGCAGCCGCGCCACCTTGTCGAACGCCTCGCCGGCGGCGTCGTCGATGGTCTGCCCCAACGGCTGCACGTCAGCCGTGACGTCGGGCACGAGCAGCAGGGACGAGTGACCACCGGACACGAGCAGCGCCATCGCGGGCTCAGGCAGCGGGCCGTGCTCCAGGGTGTCGACAGCCACGTGCGCGGCCAGGTGGTTGACCCCGAACAGCGGTACCCCGAGCGAGTAGGCGAGGGACTTGGCCGCTGCCACACCGACGATGAGCGCGCCGGCGAGACCTGGCCCGCTGGTGACCGCGACGGCGTCGACATCGGCCAATCGGACACCGGCCTTCGTGCAGGCGCGCTCGATGGTCGGGACCATGGCCTCGAGATGCGCCCGGCTGGCGACCTCCGGGACGACGCCGCCGAACCGTGCGTGCTCGTCGACGCTGCTCGCGACCGCGTCGACGAGCAGGGTGCTACCGCGGACGAGCCCGACACCGGTCTCGTCGCACGAGGTCTCGATACCGAGGACGAGCGGGGAGTCGCTGGACTTCACCGCACCACTGTAGGAATCAGCCGGCCACTGGGGCGGGGAAGGGGCCGCAACCGCATGATGTGCGCGTCGACGTCACCGGGTTGGTAGTACCCCCGGCGGATGGCGATGCGCTCGAACCCGTGCCG
>JASBSH010000088.1 GCA_030149025.1 Actinomycetales bacterium
GCGGGTGTGACCTGCGTTACACGATTACCCCGTAATCCCAGCCCTCGGCAGTCGGGGGCGCAACGAGAGGTCGTGATGGCGATGCACGGGCGAATGTTCAGCTCTTGCGGAGGTGGCGGCATGGCGGCGCAGGCATCAACCGAGGACCTGCGTGACTGGCTCGCCGGTCGCCTGCCGGACGACTGGTTCACCGACGCGCCGGAGGTGCTGGTGGACCGGGACGAGATCACGATCATCGGCCACCTGGACGTGCCGGTGCCGTTGGAGGGGGGCGAGCAGGAGACCGCTTCGGAGGCGACCGAGGCCGGCCGCATCCGGCGGTTCCGGGAGGACACGCGGCGGCAGCGGATGGCGATCGCCGACGAGCTCGAGGCCCGCTACGGGCGGAAGACCGCGTGGGGTGCGGTCGCCGGCAACCGCAGGGAGGTCTTCACCAACCTCGCGGTGCCCACGATGACCCGCCTGCGTCAGCCCGAGCGAAGAGTCCTCGACACCTTGATCGACGCAGGGGTGGCGAGGACCCGTGCCGAAGCGCTGCAGTGGTGCGTGCGGCTGGTGGGGGAGCACGAGCAGGAATGGCTGGAGCGCTTGCGCGAAGCCCTCTCGGCGGTGGAGAGCGTCCGGGCGGAGGGTCCTGGAGGCGAGAGCCGCAGCCAATCCGGGCCAGGTGACGCTGAGTAGCGGCACAGGGACACAAACCCGTACGGGATAGTCAATTCAGACTATGGCGCCACCTTCCGACTACATGGACAATTGATCGATGTAGCTCCCTCCGGCCGGCCCCCAGCACGGCTGCCGACCCGCAGGGGCGTGTGTCAAGAGGAGGCGCACCGTGACCACCAGAAGCAGCGACACCGAGACCCTGCTGACCCCCGCGGAGGTGGCGGCCCTGTTCCGGGTCGACCCGAAGACCGTCACCCGCTGGGCGAAGGCGGGCAAGCTGTCCTCCATCCGAACGCTGGGCGGCCACCGGCGCTACCGGGAGGCCGAGGTGAGGGCTCTCCTGGCCGGGATCCCCCAGCAGCGTCGCGAGGCGATCTGAGACCTGACAGATCTGACGCCGTCCAGCCCGTACGCCGAGGGCCGCCCCGACATCGAAGGGGCGGCCCTCAGTGCGTGAACCGGGAGAGGTCGCGGTGATCACATTAGGCTTCACGGTACGTCTCAACGGTGAGACGAACCCCGTGACCCGGGGCAGTCCCAAGGAGTCACCACAGTGACCTCGACCGTCTCCCGTTCCAGCGCAGATCTCGTCTTCGAACGCGACACCGGCCACGAGCAGGTCGTGTTCTGCCAGGACCGCGCGACTGGTCTGCGAGCGATCATCGCGATCTACTCGACGGCTCTGGGACCCGCACTCGGAGGCACCCGCTTCTTCGCCTACGACAGCGAGTCCGACGCCCTGTCCGACGTCCTCGCGCTGTCCAAGGGCATGGCCTACAAGAGCGCACTGGCCGGCCTCGATCTCGGCGGCGGCAAGGCGGTCATCATCGGTGACCCGGAGGTCGACAAGAGCGAGGCCTTGCTGCGCGCCTACGGCCGGTTCATCGAGTCGCTGGGCGGGCGCTACATCACCGCGTGCGACGTCGGCACCTACGTCCACGACATGGACGTCATCGCACGCGAGACCTCGTACGTCACCGGGCGGAGCGAGTCGGACGGCGGCGCGGGCGACTCGAGCGTGCTGACCTCCTTCAGCGTCTACCAAGGCATGCGGGCCGCTGCCCAGCACGTCTGGGGCTCACCCAGCCTGGCGGGTCGCCGGGTGGGTATCGCGGGTGTCGGCAAGGTGGGCAAGCACCTCGTCGAGCACGCCCTGGGCGAGGGCGCCGAGGTGGTCATCACGGACGTGAACGAGCACGCGCTCGACGCAGTCCGGCAGGCCCACCCCGACGTGGACGTGGTGGAGGACGACGGCGCGCTGGTCCGCCAGGACATCGACGTCTACGCGCCCTGCGCGATGGGAGGCGCCCTGACGCCGCAGGTGGTGGAGGTGCTGCGGGCGAAGGTGGTGTGCGGCGCCGCGAACAACCAGCTCGCGGACGACAGCGTCGCCAAGCTGATGGTGGACCGGAGGATCACGTACTGCCCGGACTACCTGGTGAACTCCGGCGGGCTGATCCAGGTGAGCGACGAGCTCCACGGCTTCTCCTTCCAGCGCGCGAAGCTCAAGGTCACCAAGATCTTCGACCGCACCCTCGCCGTCCTGGAGAACGCGGAGCAGGAGGGCGTCACCCCGGCCGAGTCGGCGGACCGCCTGGCCGAGCGGCGGATGACCGAGGTCGGCTCCCTGCGGCGAGTCTGGCTGCCCTGAGAGGCGACCGCCGCATCGCCACCCGTTCGACACACAGGGCCCACGCCGATGTGCCGGAACACGGGACGACGCTGTACCGTTGGACGCATCGGAGAGAAGATGGCTCCGGGGCCGCCTTAGGGCCTGCCCCGGCACGATGATGAGGGGGTCGACGCCAATGGGGCGCGGCCGTCAGAAGGCAAAGCAGACCAAGGTCGCCCGTCAGCTGAAGTACTACAGCCCGGAGACGGACTACGCCAGGCTTGAGCGAGAGCTCTCCGGCGCCGCGGCTCGTACTCAGCCTCGCGACGAGGACCTCGATCGCGACGACGAGTTCGACGAGTACGGCAACTGGGCCGCGGGCGACTCACGCTGATATCGGCAACTCCGTCGCGGTCATGCCAGGTGACCGCGGCGGAGTTCGCATGTCCGCCCGTCCCCAGGGTCCCTACGGGTGGTTGCCCACCATCCGGACGCTGCCGCCGTCCACGCCCTTCGTGCCCCTGACCACGTCCGCGTCCGGAACGACCCCGGCACCGGCGGACGACGCGACCTGCGTGTCGGCGTCCGGCTGATCGGTTGCGATTTCCCCCACGACCCACGCGGGTAGCGCGGCACCGAGCCGCGCCACAGCGGCGTCCGCGCTTGCCGCGTCGACGATCGCGATCATGCCGACGCCCATGTTGAGGGTGCGCTCCAGGTCGGCTCGGGGGACGTTGCCGAGCTCACCGAC
>JASBSH010000112.1 GCA_030149025.1 Actinomycetales bacterium
GGTCTCGTCGACGATGTCGACGCCGCCCGCACGGGCGCGCTCGAGCAGCGGCGCCATCACCGCCCAGCCCCCGCGGTACCGGACCGTGGACGGCGCCACGGCGGCTTGGTCGGTCACGGTGCCGTCGCGCTGGTGGTCACCCGACGCCGCCGCGCCCGCGTCGGATGTGCCGGCTGCGCCGGCTGTGCCCGGCGTGCCGGCCGCGGTGGAGGTGCCAGTGCTGTAGTCGTACACGCCGCGCCCGGTCTTGCGGCCCAGCCGACCGGCGTCCACCAGGCGCTGCTGGAAGACCGTCGGCGCGTAGCGGGGATCGTGGAAGGTCTGCTCCCACACCGACTTCGACACGGCGAGGTTGACGTCCTGCCCGACGAGGTCGGTCAGCTCGAACGGCCCCATCGGGAACCCGCCGGCCTCTCGCAGCACCAGGTCGATCGTCGCGGGGTCGGCCACCTGCTCCTCGACGAGCCGCTGCGCCTCCCCGTAGTACGGGCGCGCGACCCGGTTGACGATGAAGCCGGGCGTCGACGTGCAGGTGACCGGCGTCTTGCCCCACGCGGAGGCGAGGTCGGTCGCCCGACGCAAGGTGTCGTCGTCCGTGTCCTCACCCCGGACCACCTCGACCAGGCGCATCCGCTGCGCCGGGTTGAAGAAGTGGAGCCCGACGACGCGACCGGGGTGCCGCAGGCCGGCAGCCACGGCGGTCACGGACAGGGACGAGGTGTTGGTGGCAAGCAGGCAGTCCGGGGCGACGACCTGTTCGAGGGCGGCGAAGAGCTCACGCTTGGTCGCGAGGTCCTCGCGGATCGCCTCGACCACCAGGGCCGCGGGCGCCAGGTCGGCGAGGGAGTCGGCCGTCTTCAGCCGACCGGCGATCTGCGCCGCCTGGTTCTCCGCCAGCCGGCCCTTGCTGACGTCCCTGTCCAGGCGGGCGACCATGGCGTCGTGCGCCTTCGCGGCCGCCCCGGCGACCGCGTCGAGAAGGAGCACCGGATGCCCTGCCCGCGCAGCGACCTCGGCGATACCCGCGCCCATCGTTCCCGCGCCGACCACGGCAACCGTCGCGGACGCCGCAAGTGGCGCCGCGGCGTCCGCGTCGGAGCGCGAGGCCGCGTCAGTCACCGCACCTCCCGAAGGACATTTCACCTTTCCGCCGAATCGGGTCGATGGTGTCACATCCAACAGGCTCCGAGCCAGCCGCGGGGCTGTTCCGGTGCGAATCGTGTGGCATCGTGAGGCCATGACGACGACGTCACCCACCGCTCAGTCCGCTCAGAACAGCAGCGTCCCGCCGAGGTTGTCCGAACTGGTCGACCGCCACCGCGAGGTCATCGACCAGGCGGTCGCTGCCATCGGCAGCCGCGAGTTCTACTCGCGCTACCCCGAGTCGCCGTCCCCTCGGGTCTACGGCGAGGACGCCGCGCGGGCCGGTGAGGCTGCCTACTCGGCGCACCTCGGGAAGCGGTACGAGGCGCTCGCGGACCAGCCCGCGCCGGCCGGTTGGGTCGGGTCCGAGGTCTCGCCGTACGGGCCGGAGCTCGGCATCACCTACCCGCACTACGGCGAGGGCGACCTCGACGAGCTGCTGGCCGCCGTCCGTGCCGCCGTGCCGGCCTGGCGGGACGCCGGCGCGCAGGCTCGTGCCGCGATGTGCGTCGAGATCATCGACCGGATCAACGCCCGATCGTTCGAGATGGCGCACTCGGTGATGCACACGACCGGGCAGGCGTTCGTCATGGCCTTCCAGGCCGCGGGCCCGCACGCCCAGGACCGGGCGCTGGAAGCCGTCGCCTACGCCCTCGTCGAGCAGCGCCGGGTGCCGGAGCAGGTCGTGTGGTCCAAGCCCGGCAAGGGCGAGCCGCTGACCATGACGAAGAGGTTCCACATCGTGCCGCGCGGGATCGGCCTGGTCATCGGCTGCAACACCTTCCCGACCTGGAACTCCTACCCGGGCCTGTTCGCCTCGCTGGCCACCGGCAACGGTGTCGTGGTGAAGCCGCACCCGCGTGCGGTGCTGCCCCTGGCGATCACCGTCGAGATCGCGCGAGAGGTGCTGCGCGAGAACGGGTTCGACCCGAACCTCGTCGTGCTGGCGGCTGAGGAGGACGGCGAGGGGCTGGCCAAGCCGCTCGCCCTGCGGCCAGAGATCGGGATCATCGACTACACCGGCGGCCCGACGTTCGGGACCTGGCTGGAGCGAAACGCCCACCAGGCGGTCGTCTACACCGAGAAGGCCGGCCTCAACACGGTCGTCGTCGACTCGACCGACAACCTCAAGGGCCTGACCAGCAACCTGGCGTTCTCGTTCTCGCTGTACTCGGGGCAGATGTGCACGGCGCCGCAGAACGTGTACGTGCCGCGGGGCGGTGTGGACACCGACCAGGGCCACCTGTCGTTCGACGAGTTCGCCGAAGCGCTCGCCACCGCCGTGCAGAAGCTCACCGGGGACGACGCCAAGGCCGTCGGCATCCTCGGCGCGGCCGTCAACCGGGACATCGTGTCGCGCGCGGACGGCGCCGGCTCGCTCGGGCGTGCCGTCCTGCCGTCGCGTTCGGTCACCCACCCGGACTTCCCCGACGCGACGGTGCGGACGCCGGCTCTGGTGGCCGTGGACGCCTCCGACGAGGCGTACCTGTCGGAGTGCTTCGGCCCGGTCGCGTTCCTCATCGCGACCGACTCGACCGCCGAGTCGCTGAAGCGGTTCGTCGAGACGGTTCGTGAGCACGGGGCGATGACGGCATCGGTGTACTCGAGCGACGAGTCGGTGCTGGACGCCGCCGAGCAGGCGGCGATGGACGCCGGCGTCGCGCTGTCGATGAACCTCACCGGTGGAGTGTTCGTGAACCAGTCGGCTGCGTTCAGCGACTTCCACGGCACGGGTGCGAACCCGGCGGCCAACGCGACGCTCACCGACGGGCACTACGTGTCCGGGCGGTTCCGCGTCGTGCAGTCGCGCCGTCACGCATAACCCGCTCTCCAAGAGCGCCACCCCTAGAGCGCCGCAGAGTGCCGCCTCGGCGTTCCTAATGCCGCGGTGGCACTCAGTGGCATGGGTTGAATGCCGCAGAGGCACTCGGTGGCAGTGCCTGCCTCATCGTCGGCGCCTCCCACCCCGACCTGTGCGACGTCTCGGTGCCGACACGCCGACGTGTCGGCGCTGGAAGGTCGCACAGGTCGCGGTTTCGGCTATGGCGGGTGGCTGAGTCGGCTCGTCAGCCGGGCGCCGCGTTCAGTCCTTGCCGTCGGGAATGATCAGGTTGAGCACCATGCTCACGAAGGTGACGACGACGGCGCCGAGGATCGCCGTCCAGACGAAGTCCTGGATGTGGAACGTCAGCGGTGTCGCCTCGGAGACCCACGACGTGAGCTGCAGCATGAACGCGTTCACCACGAAGGTGAACAGTCCGAGAGTGATGACGTAGAACGGCAGGGTCAGCAGCTTCACGATCGGCTTGATGATCGCGTTGATGATCCCGAAGATGGCGCCGATCACGACGTAGGTGAGGATCCGGGAGCCGACATCGCTGCCCGGCCCGCGAACCGTCATGCCCTGGACGACGAGCGTCGCGACCCAGATCGCCACCGCGTTCACGAGCACTTTGACCAGGAACGCCTTCATGGCGGGAGCCTCTCACGAGTAGGAGCCTGCGCATCCCTACTGCGCGTAGACGGAAGGGCCGTCACTGCGGAAGGTCGCGGCATCCGACCGGTGCCACTGAGGCACTCCATGGCGTTCCTGTTGCCGCGGTGGCACTCCGCGGCGTTCGTGGCCGAGGCCGTGCCGCTCGAATCGCGTAATGTGCGCCAGCATGAGCGACCTGTCCCCGCGGATCCGGGCGGCACTCCAGTCCATCCCCTCGTACAAGCCCGGTAGGCCGCCTGCCGCCCGCGAGGGCGTGACGAGCTACAAGATCTCGAGCAACGAGAACCCCTACCCGCCGCTGCCGAGCGTCCTGCAGGTCGTCGAGGACGCCGCCACGCACCTCAACCGGTACCCGGACATGTTCGCGACGGGGCTGGTGAACGCGATCGCCGCCCACCTCGGTGTCCCAGCGGAACACGTCGCGACCGGCACCGGGAGCGTCGGCGTGCTCGGCCAGATCGTGCAGGCGACCTGCGGCGAGGGCGACGAGGTCGTGTATGCCTGGCGGTCGTTCGAGGCCTACCCGATCGTCGTGGGGATCTGCGGGGCACGCGCCGTCCAGGTGCCGCTGACGCCGGACGCCCGCCACGACCTGGACGCGATGGCCGCCGCCATCACCGACCGCACCAGGCTCGTCCTGGTATGCACCCCGAACAACCCGACCGGCCCGGCGGTGCATGCCGACGAGCTGGAGGCGTTCCTGGACAAGGTCCCGTCCGACGTCCTCGTCGTCATCGACGAGGCGTACTGCGAGTTCGTGCGCGATCCGAAGACGGCCGACCCCCTCACCGCCTACCGGAACCGGCCCAACGTGGCTGTTCTCCGCACGTTCTCGAAGGCCTATGGCTTGGCAGGGCTGCGCGTCGGGTACGCCGTCGCCCACCCGGACGTCGCAGACGCGCTCCGCAAGACAGCCGTCCCGTTCGGCGTCTCCGGGCTCGCGCAGGAGGCCGCCATCGCGTCACTCAAGGCCGAGCGCGAGCTGCTGGAACGGGTCGACGCCCTCGTGGCCGAGCGCGACCGGGTCCTGGCGGCGCTGCGCGACCAGGGCTGGGACGTCCCCGACAGCCAGGCGAACTTCGTCTGGCTCGCCCTCGGCGACCGCACCGACGAGTTCGCTGCGGCCTGCGAGGAGGCCGGGATCTCGGTGCGGCCGTTCAGTGGGGACGGCGCTCGCTGCACGGTCGCCGAGACCGAGGCGAACGACCGCCTGATCGAGGTCTGTGGGCGGTTCCGGCAGGGCCCGACCTCGTAGCGCAACCACTCTCTCCGGCGCCGTGACTGCCCAGGTGGGCGATGACTGCCCAGGTGGCGATTTTCCGCGGCCGCACCGCCACCTGGGCAGTCAAGGACGATGCGGGTCCGGCAACTCGGGGCGCGGTGCTCTGAGCTGAGCCGCCATGCTCTGAGCGGCCATGCTCTGAGCGGCCATGCTCTGAGCGGCCATGCTCTGAGCGGCCATGCTCTGAGCGGCCATGCTCTGAGCCGCCATGCTCTGAGCCGCCATGCT
>JASBSH010000017.1 GCA_030149025.1 Actinomycetales bacterium
GTGATCATGAAATCCCGGTTCACAGAGGCTTCACTGCTGAACCGGGATTTCATGATCACCAAAGCGGATGGGCGGGGTGGGATGGGTCAAGCGGTGGAGTGCGTCACGTGGACTGGGCGGCGTCGATGGCACCGCCGTAGCGGCGGTCCCGCTTGGCGTAGGTCTCCACCGCCCGCCAGAGGTGACGGCGGTCGACATCCGGCCAGAGCTCGTCGATGAACACCATCTCTGCGTAGGCCGACTGCCAGAGCAGAAAGTTGGAGATGCGCTGCTCCCCCGACGTGCGGATGAACAGGTCCACGTCGGGCAGGTCCGGCTCGTCGAGATGGCGCTGGATCGTCCGCTCGTCGACGCGTGACGGGTCCAGCCGTCCGGCCGCCGCCTCCTCCGCGATCTGCCTTGCCGCGTCGGCGATCTCGGCACGGCCGCCGTAGTTGACGCACATGGTCAACGTGCACACGTCGTTGTCGCGGGTGAGGCGCTCGGCCTCCTCGAGCTCGGCGATCACGCTGCGCCACAGGCGAGGACGCCGGCCGGCCCAGCGGACCCGCACTCCCCAGGCATGCATCTGGTCCCGGCGTCGCCGCAGCACGTCGCGGTTGAACCCCATCAGGAACCGGACCTCTTCCGGCGAACGCTTCCAGTTCTCGGTCGAGAACGCATACGCCGAGATGTGTTTCACGCCGATCTCGATCGCACCGGCGACGACGTCGAGCAGTGACGCCTCTCCCGCCTCGTGCCCAGCCGTGCGCGGCAACCCACGGGCGTTGGCCCATCGCCCGTTGCCGTCCATGACGATCGCGACGTGCCGGGGCACCAGCTCCGGCGGGATCTGCGGAGGTCGCTCACCACTCGGGTGCGATGGCGGCCGCTGGATCTGGGTTCGCACGGTCTGCGCCTGACGAGTGCGACGCCTCATGCTCGCTCGACCATCCGCAGCGACCGGACACCGCGTTCGAGGTGCCACTGCAGGTAGGCGGCGACGAGACCGCTGGCTTCCCGGCGACTGCGCTGGTCGCTGCCGTCTGCCGTCTCCCAGTCACCGGTGAGCAGTGCGGCGAGCAGCTGGATCGTGGCGAGTGCGGGCGCGGCTGATCCGGGCGGCCTGCACTGCGCGCACACCGAACCACCGGCCGCGACGGCGAACGCCCGATGCGGCCCCGGCGCCCCGCAGCGGGCGCAGTCGTCGAAGCTGGCCGCCCACCCGGCTACGGCCATCGAGCGCAGCAGGAAGGAGTCCATGACGAGTGAGGGGTCGTGCGTTCCGCCCGCGAGCGTGCGCAGGCCGCCGACCAGCAGCAGGAACTGCTGCGTCGCCGGCTCGCGCTCCACCGCGGTGAGCCGCTCCGCGGTCTCCAGCATCGCCGTCCCGGCGGTGTACCTGGCGTAGTCCTCGGCGATGGACCGCCCGAAGGGAGCCAGCGTCTCGACCTGCGTGACGACGTCCAGTGATCGCCCCTCGTAGAGCTGTGCGTCGACGAACATGAACGGCTCGAGCCGTGCCCCGAACCGGCTCTTCGTGCGCCGAACGCCCTTGGCGACCGCCCGAACGCGGCCGGTGTGCCGCGTCAGGAGGGTGACGATGCGGTCGGCTTCGCCCAGCTTCTGGGTGCGCAGCACGACGGCTTCGTCACGGTAGAGGGCCACGGCGCCATTGTGCTGCCATGGTGCCCGCTAGGAGGAAACCACCTGGTCGCGGCCACCGCGTTTCGCGCTGTACAGGGCCACGTCGGCGTGTGTCATGGCATCGGTCGCAGGCCACGAGGTGGCCAGGCCGATCGACACGCTGACCTTGAGCCCGTCCGCGATCTCGTCCCAGCGGGTCTCCCGCACCGCTGTCAGCACCCGTTCGGCGATGACGCCCGCTGCGGCCGTCTCGCCGCTGACGAGCACGACGAACTCGTAACCGCCGTAGCGGACGAGCACGTCCTCGCTGCGGCAGTGGCGGCGCAGGATGTCGGCGATACGACGGATCACCAGGTCCCCGACCTCGTGGGAGAAGGTGTCGTTGACCTCCTTGAACCGGTCGATGTCGACGAACACCACGGACACGTCGCCCTCGGCCCGCTCCAGCGTCTCCACGAGGAGGCGGCGGTTCCCGAGGTCGGTCAGGGGATCCGTGAGGACCGCCTGACCCATCCGGTCCGTCTGCTCAAGCAGCTCACGCACGCGGATCCGCGCGCCGAGGGCCGAGAAGCGGCCCTCGCGGTCCCGCCAGATCCGCGCCAGCAGCTCACGGGCCAGCCACCGCCACTTCGCGATGCCCGGGTGGGGACCGATCTCGCTCTCGTCCACGTCCGCGAGTGCGGCGAGGCCGGTGGCCGACCAGACCTCGCGCCGTGCCTGCTGGGCGCGCTCGGCGGCACTCACGAGCTGCTGCCGCGCGGCGCTGAACTCCCGTGCGGCGGCATGCACCCTACCGAGTGTGAGGTTGGCCAGGTGCATCTCGATCTTGGCCTCACGCTGGGGGTGGGTGGCCAGGGCGGACAGGGTCAGACGACGAGCCAGCTCCGGTTCCCCGAGCCGCTCCCAGACGTACGCCTGGTACATCAGCGACATGCCGAGCATGACCTCGTGCTCGAGCCCCTCGGCCAGGCGCTGCATCCAGAGAGCACGCTGGAGGGCGACCACGTAGTGCCGCCGGGCGGCCTCCGGCTCCCCGACCAGGTCGAGGACGGCGCCCCAGTGCAGTCGCAGGAGCGCCGCCTCCTGCAGCACGTGCAGGTCGAGCAGCGGCTCTTCGTGATGGACCCATCCCATGAGCAGCTCGTCGGCCTGCTCGAAGAGGTAGAGCTGCCGCAGGGCGATGGCGACCGCCATGCTCGCCGACAGGTGGTTGTAGGAGCGGGACGGCGCCGCCGCCAGGAGGAACGACCCTTCTGCGAGCGCGTCGAGGGTCCGGGTCATCTCCCCCATTGCACCGCTGGCCTCGGCGATCAGGGCCAGCCCCTTGGCCCTCCAGTACGGCTCGGACACCGGATCAACCTCGGTGAGCAGCAGCTGGCCCTCGGCGAGCGCCTCGCTGAACCGGCCGAGCTCCACGAGCGCGATGCCCGCCACGTAGTGCAGGTACCGGCGGGTTGCCACGTCGTTGGTGCGCGAGACGACGGCGAGGCTCTCGCGGCAGCTGCGTACCGCCTCTTCGCAGGCGCCTTGAAGGTACAGGCCGTGGGCGACGTCGGCGAGGGCGTCGAAGGGACCGAACTCACCGATCGGGAGCAGTTCGGCACCTACGTCCTGCCGCACGGTTCACCCTCCCCCGACCGACCTGTCACACCGGGCCCGCACGCCGGTTGAACGCGCAACCTACCGGATGTACATCAGTTATCGGTCGAAATGGACGTACGCAGGAGTCCTTCGGACGAACCGGTGTCTACATCACCCGGATGGAGTCATCAGGCGGGTGACCCCGCCCCGTCGCGCTCGGCACGGTTCACGGCGGAGACCACCGCCTTGAGCGACGCGGTGACGATGCTCGGGTCGATGCCTACCCCCCACAGGACGCGGTCGCCGATCTCGCACTCCACGAAGGCCGCCGCGACGGCGTCCCCGCCCGAGCTCATCGCGTGCTCGACGTAGTCGAGCACCCGGACCCTGACCTCGAGCTCGCCCAGGGCTGCGACGAAGGCCGCGATGGGACCGTTGCCCATCCCGACCAGCGTCCGGTCCCGGCCAGCGTCGGTGAGGTCCACCGAGAGCCGGTCCGCGCCGTCCACCTCGCTGTCCGAGCGCATGGCCTTCAGTGCGAACCGGCCCCACTGCGGCTGGCCGTTCGTCGCGGGTAGGTACTCGTCCTCGAACACCCGCCACAGCTCGGCCGCCGAGATCTCGCGACCCTCGCCGTCGGTGTGCCGCTGCACGACCTGGCTGAACTCGATCTGCAGGCGGCGCGGTAGGTCCAGGTTGTGCTCGCTCTTCATCAGGTAGGCAACGCCCCCCTTGCCGGACTGCGAGTTCACCCGGATCACGGCCTCGTAGGAGCGGCCGACGTCCCTCGGGTCGATCGGCAGGTACGGCACGGCCCACTCGATGTCGTCGACGTCCTTGCCCGCGGCGTCCGCGTCGGCCTTCATCGCCTCGAAGCCCTTGTTGATGGCGTCCTGGTGGGAGCCGGAGAAGGCCGTGTAGACCAGGTCGCCGCCGTAGGGGTGCCGCTCGTGCACCGGCAGCTGGTTGCAGTACTCGACCGTGCGGCGGATCTCGTCGATGTCGGAGAAGTCGATCTGCGGGTCGACACCCTGGCTGAACATGTTCAGCCCCAGGGTCACCAGGCAGACGTTGCCCGTGCGCTCGCCGTTGCCGAACAGGCAGCCCTCGATGCGGTCGGCGCCGGCCATGTAGCCCAGCTCGGCGGCGGCCACACCGGTACCGCGGTCGTTGTGCGGGTGCAGGCTCAGCACCAAGGAGTCGCGTCGCGGCAGGTTGCGGTGCATCCACTCGATCGAGTCGGCGTACACGTTGGGCGTTGCCATCTCGACGGTGGCGGGAAGGTTGACGATCATCGGCCGGTCCGGGGACGGGTCGATCACGTCGATCACCTTGCTGGTCACCTCGAGGGCGTACTCCAGCTCGGTTCCCGTGTAGGACTCCGGTGAGTACTGCCAGTAGATGTCGGTGTCCGGCGTCAGCATCTCGGCGTACTTCATCGACAGCCGGGCACCGCTGGTGGCGATGTCGGTGATGCCGTCACGGTCCATCCCGAAGACCACGCGGCGCTGCAGGACCGACGTCGAGTTGTAGAAGTGCACGATCGCCTGCTTGGCGCCGACGAGCGACTGGAAGCTCCGCTCGATGAGGTGCTCTCGGCACTGGGTCAGCACCTGAATCGTCACGTCATCGGGGATCAGGTCCCCCTCGATCAGCTGACGCACGAAGTCGTAGTCGGTCTGGCTGGCCGACGGGAAGCCGACCTCGATCTCCTTGTAACCCATGTCGACCAGGAGCTGGAACATCGCCAGCTTGCGACTCGGGTTCATGGGGTCGATCAGGGCCTGGTTGCCGTCCCGCAGGTCGACCGCGCACCATCGGGGCGCCTCGGTGATGACCTTGTTGGGCCAGGTGCGGTCCGGCAGGTCGACCCGCAGCTGCTGCTGGTAGGGCAGATAGCGGTGGGTCGGCATGCCGGAGGGGCGCTGGGGGTGGATCACGGGGGTCTCCTCGCTGTGCTGGCTGAGCCGCACGTCCCAGTGATCGTCACTGGCTGCTCACTCGCTTCACTCGCTGCGGCGGCTCTTGGATCTGTCGACCGGACAATCGACTGGAACAGCCGGAACTCCGCGGCGAGGGGACCGGTCTAGGAACGACCCTCGTCGCGGCAGCCAAGGAGGAGGCGCAGGCGCACGAGAAGCAGGGTACCTCCCGCCGCCCCGTGCGGTCCAAGTCGGGGGCTACGCCGGCGTCAGAAGCGGCGGCGAACCAGCTCTTCTGCGATCTGGACCGCGTTGAGAGCAGCCCCCTTTCGCAGGTTGTCACCCGAGACGAACAGGGCGAGGCCACGCCCTCCCGGGACGCTCTGGTCGACGCGGACCCGGCCGACCAGGCTCGGGTCGGAACCAGCAGCCTGCAGCGTGGTCGGCACGTCCACGAGCCGCACACCCTGGGCCTTCTGGAGCAGGTCCCTCGCGTCGGCCGGCGAGATCGGCTCCGAGAACTCGGCGTTGATCGCGAGCGAGTGACCGGTGAACACCGGCACGCGGACGCACGTGCCGCTGACCAGCAGGTCCGGAACGTGCAGGATCCGGCGGCTCTCGTTGCGGAGCTTCTGCTCCTCGTCGGTCTCGTCGCTGCCGTCGTCCACGATCGAGCCGGCCATCGGAAGCACGTTGAACGCGATCGGCGCGATGTACGCATCCGGCTCGGGGAACGTGACCGCGTCACCGGCCAGGGTCAGCCCGGCCGCCTTGTCGGCGACCGCCTGTACCTGCGACTGCAGCTCGCGAACGCCCTTGGTGCCCGAACCGGACACCGCCTGGTACGACGAGACCACCAGCCGCACCAGCCCCGCCCGGTCGTGCAGAGGCTTGAGCACCGGCATCGCCGCCATGGTCGTGCAGTTGGGGTTGGCGACGATTCCCTTCGGGGCCTCATCGAGGTCCTCGGGGTTGACCTCGCTCACGACCAGCGGAACCTGCCGGTCCATGCGCCACGCCGACGAGTTGTCCACGACGATGGCGCCCGCCTCGGCGACCTTCGGCGCGAGCGCGAGCGAGGCGGTCTTGCCGTTGGAGAACAGCGCGATGTCGAGACCGGAGAAGTCGGCCGTGGCTGAGTCCTCGACGACGACCTCGTCGCCCTTCCACGGCAGGGTCGTCCCGGCCGAGCGGGCCGAGGCGAAGAACCGCACCTCGTCCACCGGGAAGTCGCGCTCCTGCAGCAGCGTCCGCATGACGCCGCCGACCTGCCCGGTGGCACCGAAAACTCCAACACGCATGCGTCCACGATACGTGCGCGCCCCGGTTCGCCTTCGCCGCCGACCATCCCTCGGACACCCACCCCGCTTTGCTCACCAGCCCCGGCGTTGACTGCCCGGGTGGCGCGAAAACCGCTTCCGGCCGCCACCTGGACAGTCAACGACCGTGGCAGGGGCTGGTGTGAGGTGGCGCGATCCCATGATCACCGCGGGAGCAGGTGGCGCGATCCCATGATCACCGCGGGGTGGGGTGGCGCGATCCCATGATCACCGCGCGGGGCGGGGTGGCGGTCAGAAGCCCAGGCGGTGCAGCTGCTTGGGGTCGCGCTGCCAGTCCTTGGCGACCTTCACGCGCAGCTGCAGGGTCACCGGCACGCCGAGCAGCGCCTCGATCCCGTGCCGGGCCTGCGAGGCGACCTCCCGCAGCCGCGAACCGC
>JASBSH010000141.1 GCA_030149025.1 Actinomycetales bacterium
AGCATGCGCTCGAGGTGCTTCTTCACGTACTTGGCGAGCACGTCGACCTCGAGATTGACCGGGTCGCCGACGGCCAGGCGCCCCAGCGTCGTCGCCTGCAGCGTGGTGGGGATCAGCCCGACGGTGAACCACGCGTCCTGCTCGTCCGGCGGGCTCACCCCCACGACGGTGAGGGACACGCCGTCCACCGTGACGGACCCCTTCTCCGCCACGTACCGCGCCAGGTCGTACGGCACCGAGAACCGGACGCTGTCCCACCGCTCGCCGGCCTGACGGTCCACCAGGTGCCCGACGCCGTCCACGTGACCCTGCACGACGTGGCCACCGAGCCGCCCGTGGGCCGGCAGCGCCCGCTCCAGGTTGACCGGGGCACCGGGGGCGAGCCGGGCGAGCGAGGTGCGCTGCAGCGTCTCGCCCATGACGTCGACGGAGAACTCACCACCGTTCGCCCCGGTCGGGTCCGTCACGGTGAGGCAGACGCCGTTGACGGCGATGCTGTCGCCGTGGCCGGCGTCCGCGGCGACCACGTCGCCACGGATCCGCAACGAGGCGGAGTCACCGAGCGGTCGTACCGCGACCACGGTTCCGATCTCCTCGACGATCCCGGTGAACATCAGTGGGCCTCCTGGGTATCTGCTGCGTCGTTCGCTGTCACTGCGTCGGCTGGTCGGACGGGTACGGCGGTGATCCGGACGTCGTCCCCGACCACGGTGACGTCCGTGACGGTGAGGCGCGCGGCGCCGTCGATCGTCCGCACGCCCGTGCCGGTCAAGGCCGAGGGGCCCTCCCCCAGCAGGGCGGGGGCGACGTAGCCGACGACCCGGTCGATCAGGCCTGCACGCAGGAAGGCCCCGGCCAGGGTGGGGCCTCCCTCCAGCAGCACACGACGCACGTCGTGTTCCCAGAGGGTCGCCAGGACGTGATCCGGTTCGCGGCTGCGGATGTGCACCGTGGGGGCTGCCCCGTCGAGAACCGTTGCGGTAGTTGGCAGCTCGCGGGTCCCGACGACGACGCGGAGTGGTTGGCGGGAGGGCGGCAGCGGCATCCCGTCCGCGTCCCGGGCGGTGAGGTGGGGGTCGTCGGTCAGCGCGGTGCCCGTACCGACGACGACGGCGTCCACGGTGGCGCGCATGTCGTGCACCTCGCGGCGGGCCGCCGGCCCGGTGATCCACCGGCTGCTGCCGTCTGCCGCGGCCACCCGGCCGTCGAGGGTGGCGGCGTACTTCCAGGTGACGTGGGGGCGGCCGGTGCGCACCGCGGCTGCCCACTCGGTGTTGAGAGCGCCCGCCTCGTTCTCGAGCACTCCCCCTTCGACCTGCAGGCCCGCGGCCCGCAGCGTCCGGGCTCCCCCCGCGGCTACAGGGTTCGGGTCGGTCTGCGCGAACACCACGCGGCGCACGCCCGCGTCGAGCAGCGCACGGGTGCAGGGGCTGGTCCGGCCGGTGTGGTCACAGGGCTCGAAGGTGACGACCGCGGTGCCGTTCCGCGCCCGCTCCCCGGCAGCCGCCAGCGCGACGGCCTCGGCGTGAGGGGTGCCGGCTCCCTGGTGGGCGCCCTCGCCGACGATCCGTCCGGATGGGTCCAGCAGCACGCAGCCCACGCGCGGGTTCGGGCCGAACCGCACCGCAGGCGCGGCGGCCAGGGCGAGGGCACGCCGCATCGCCTCGCGCTCGATGCCGCTGATCACCGCGCTCATCCCACCGATCCCGGTCGCTCCTCGAGGCTCCGGGGTACGGCGACGGGCGCCGGCAACGCACCGATCAGGGACGTCCTCGGACGTCAGCCGACATCAGGACCGACGTCGGCGCACGGTGCCGCGTGCTGCCTCCCATCCGGACTCTCACCGTCGGTCCCGGAGTTCCACCGGGTCCACCGCCCATGACCTGCTCTCACAGGTCTGGCCGGGTCGCGGACTGTCACCGCCGGTTCGGAATTTCACCGACCCCGGAGCACGCTTGCTCCCGACCATCCTGACACCAGCCGAACCCACCGCGGCAAGTGGGTCTCGGTGGGTGGGACGGCCTACCGGGGCAGGTCGGCGACCGGATCTTCGTCGAACGGCCCCACGACCGTGAGCGACCGGGGGCGGGCGATCAGGTCCGCTGCCAGTGAGCGGACCTGCTCGGCGGTCACAGCGTGAACCCGCCTCAGCGCCTCATCCAGGTCGATGAACTCGCCGTAGACCAGCTCGGCCTTGCCCAGCCTGGACATGCGAGAACCGGTGTCCTCCATGCCGAGTACCAGGCCGCCGGCCAGCTGGCCGATACCGCGGCGCAGCTCCTCGTCGGTGATCCCGTCAGCGGCGATCTTCTGCCACTCGGCGGTCAGCAGGTCGACGACCTCGGGCACCTTCGAGGGCGTGCAGCCGGCGTACAGGCCGAAGTAGCCGGCGTCCGAGTAGCCGGCCGAGAAGGAGTACACGGAGTACGCGAGCCCGCGCTTCTCCCGCACCTCCTGGAACAGACGGCTGCTCATCCCACCGCCGAGGACGGCGTTGAGCACGCTCATCGTGAACCGGCGCTCATCCGTGGCCCGCAGCCCGAGCCCCCCCAGGACGACGTGCGCCTGCTCCACGGGGCGACGCACCGTCAGGACCGTCCCGGCGTCCGCACCCTGGGGGTGTGAGGAGTCGCCCGCGTGGGCACGGCTGGGCAGCGGCCGGGCGCCGCCGTGCTCGGGCCACCCGGCGGACTTCAGCGCCCGCGAGACCATGTCGCACAGCGCGTCGTGGTCGACACCACCGGCGGCGGTAATGACCAGGCCCTCGGGTCGGTAGTGCTGCCGGTAGTGCTCCCAGATCGCGTCACGGGGGACGGCGCGGATGCTGTCGGGGGTTCCGCCGATCGGTCTGCCGAGCGGGTTGTCACCCAGCACCGCCTCGGCGAACCGCTCGTGGACGACGTCGCCGGGGTCGTCGTCGTTCATGGCGAGCTCCTCGAGTATGACCCCTCGCTCGCTGGCCACGTCGTCCTCGGCCAGGGTCGCGGACGTCACCATGTCGGCGATGACGTCGACCGCCATGGGCAGGTCGGCGTCGAGCACCCGCGCGTAGTAGCAGGTGTACTCCTTGCCGGTCGCCGCATTCGCCTCTCCCCCGACGGCGTCGAAGGCCGCGGCGATGTCCATGGCGGTGCGGCGTGACGTGCCCTTGAACAGCAGGTGCTCGAGGAAGTGCGTCGAGCCGTGGTGGCCCTCCGCCTCGTCACGGGAGCCGACCCCGACCCAGGCGCCGATCGTCGCTGACCTCAGGCCGGGCATGTGCTCGCTCAGGACACGGACACCGCCGGGCAGAACGGTACGGCGGACCGTCGCGCTGTCCGGCGGAGCGTCCTGCCCGGCGTCGAAACTGCTCACGTCGCAGCGGTGCTCAGGCCCCGGTGTCCACGGGTGCCTTCTCGTCCGAGGTGCTGCCGGCGCCGACCTCGCCGCCTTCCTGGCTCTCATCCAGGACAGGCTCGAGCGACAGCTTGCCGCGCGGGTCGATCTCGGCGATCTGCACCTGGACCTTCTGGCCGATCTTGAGGACGTCCTCGACGCTGTCGATCCGCTTGCCGCCCACCATCTTGCGGATCTGGGAGATGTGCAGCAGCCCATCCTTACCCGGGGTGAGCGAGACGAAGGCGCCGAAGCTGGTTGTCTTCACCACGGTGCCGACGTACCGCTCGCCCACCTCCGGCATCTGCGGATTCGCGATGGCGTTGATCATCGACCGGGCCGCCTCGGCGGACGGGCCGTCGGTGGCGCCGATGTAGACCGTGCCGTCGTCCTCGATCGAGATCTGGGCGCCGGTCTCGTCCTGGATCTGGTTGATCATCTTGCCCTTCGGCCCGATGACCTCGCCGATCTTGTCGACCGGCACCTTGACCGAGATGACACGCGGGGCGTACGGCGACATGTCGTCCGGGCTGTCGATGGCCTCGGCCATCACGTCGAGGATCTCCAGCCGCGCCTCGCGGGCCTGCGTCAGCGCGCCGGCAAGCACCGAGGCGGGGATGCCGTCGAGCTTGGTGTCGAGCTGGATCGCGGTGACGAACTCGCGCGTGCCGGCGACCTTGAAGTCCATGTCGCCGAACGCGTCCTCGGCACCGAGGATGTCGGTCAGGGCAACATACTCGGTCTTCCCGTCGACCTCATCGGAAACGAGCCCCATCGCGATGCCCGCGACCGCGGCGCGCAGCGGCACACCGGCGTTGAACAGCGACAGCGTCGACGCGCAGACCGAGCCCATCGACGTGGAACCGTTGGAGCCGAGCGCCTCCGACACCTGCCGGATCGCGTAGGGGAACTCCTCACGGGTCGGCAGGACCGGCACCAGCGCACGCTCGGCGAGCGCGCCGTGGCCGATCTCGCGGCGCTTCGGGGAACCGACGCGGCCCGTCTCACCGGTCGAGTACGGCGGGAAGTTGTAGTTGTGCATGTAGCGCTTGTGCGTCTCGGGCGACAGCGTGTCGAGCTGCTGCTCCATCCGCAGCATGTTGAGCGTGGTGATCCCCAGGATCTGAGTCTCGCCGCGCTCGAACAGCGCCGAGCCGTGGACACGCGGGACGACCTCGACCTCGGCGGAGAGGGTGCGGATGTCCCGCAGGCCACGCCCGTCCATCCGGACCTTGTCGCGCAGCATGCGCTGGCGCACCAACTTCTTGGTCACCGCGCGCAGCGCCGCGGAGACCTCCTTCTCACGACCGGCGAACTGCTCACCGAGCCGCTCCCGCACGTCGGCGGCGATCTCGTCGAGCCGCGCCTCGCGGTCCTGCTTGCCGGCGATGGTGACAGCCTGGCTGAGGTCGCCGGTGGCGGCCGCGCTCACTGCCTCGTAGACGTCGTCCGCGTAGTCGAGGAAGCGCGGGAACTCGGCGGTCTCCTTCGCCGCCTTCTCGGCCACCTCGGACTGCGCCTGGCACAGCTGAGCGATGAACGGCTTGGCCGCCTCGAGACCAGCGGCCACGACCTCCTCGGTCGGTGCCTGGTCGCCGCCCTGGATCAGGTTCCAGGAGCCCTCGGTGGCCTCTGCCTCGACCATCATGATCGCAACGTCAGCAGGGCCGGCCTCGGAGGCAGGAGCGACGACCCGGCCGGCGACGACCATGTCGAACACGGCCCGCTCCAGCTCCGAATAGCGCGGGAAGGCCACCCAATGGCCGTCGATCAGGGCGATGCGGACACCGCCGATCGGGCCGGAGAAAGGAAGCCCGGACAGCTGGGTCGACATGGAAGCGGCATTGATCGCGAGCACGTCGTAGGCGTCGTCGGGGTTGATCGCCAACACGGTGACGACGATCTGCACCTCGTTGCGCAGGCCGGACACGAACGACGGCCGCAGCGGTCGGTCGATGAGCCGGCAGGTCAGGATCGCGTCCGTGGAGGGGCGGCCCTCACGGCGGAAGAAGGAGCCGGGAATCTTCCCGGCGGCGTACATGCGCTCCTCGACGTCCACAGTCAGCGGGAAGAAGTCGAAGTGCTCCTTGGGGTGCTTGCCGGCGGTGGTGGCGCTCAGCAGCATCGTGTCGCCGTCCAGGTAGGCGGCGACGGAACCGGCGGCCTGCCGGGCCAGCCGGCCGGTCTCGAAGCGGACGGTGCGGGTGCCGAACGAACCGTTGTCGATGACGGTCTCGGCGTAGGTGATCTCGGGACCCTCCACGAAGGTCGCCTCCGTTCTCTCGCGGAGCGGGGCGGCCGGGCCGGGAGGTGCCGATCTTCGATCGAGGCCTACGGACGCCGGCTCGCCGGCTTCCGGGGGCCACTACCGAGGACCGGCGTCCGACTCCGCCGCCTGGTCTGTGCTCCTTGGGTATGGGTGTTCAGTTGTGGTTGGGTTGCGTGGCAGTGACGCACGAAAGGCGGTCCCCCCGGAGCGGGGAACCGCCTTCGTGGTCACCGGCGCAGGCCGAGCCGCTCGATGAGCGACCGGTACCGGTTGATGTCCTTCTTGGTCAGGTACTGCAGCAGCCGACGGCGCTGACCCACGAGCAGCAGCAGGCCACGACGGCTGTGGTGGTCGTGCTTGTGCTCCTTGAGGTGCTCGGTCAGATCCCTGATCCGCTGGGTCAGCATCGCGATCTGCACCTCGGGAGAGCCGGTGTCGCCCTCGTGCGTTGCGTACTCGCTCATGATCTTCGACTTCGTCGCGGCGTCGAGGGGCACGGTTCTCCTTCGTGTGGTCGTTGCGCGGCGCTCCGGGGCTGGTTCACCCGGGCACTATCGGTCCGCGGCCGTCTGACGGCTGGTCAAGGCTACCAGCGAACCGGCCGGCCCTTCGAATCGAGCGCCCGCGCCGACTTGGTTCAGCCGGTCCCGAGACGGTCAGTTGGTCTGGACGACGGTGCCCAACACCTGCCTGCAGCGGGCGACGTCCTGGGCCATCTGCTCCTTGAGCGGTTCGATGCCGCCGAAGCGAAGGGTGGGGCGCAGGTACCGCACGAACTCCAGCGCGACGTTCTCGCCGTACAGGTCGAGGTCGGTCCGGTCCAGGACGTACGCCTCCACCCGCCGTTCCCGGCCCTCGAAGGTCGGGTTGGTCCCGATGGAGATCGCGGCCGGCAGCACGCGGTCCACGCCGGCGCCCGCGTCGAGATCGAGTCGCACCATCCACCCGGCGTACACCCCGTCGGCCGGCACCATCCCCACCATGTCCTGGGAGAGGTTCGCCGTCGGGTACCCAAGCTCGCGGCCACGGTGGTCGCCGTTCACCACGACACCGGTCACCCGGTGCGGGCGCCCCAGGACCTCCGCCGCTGCCGCGACGTCACCCTCGGCGACCAGCTCCCTGGTCCACGACGACGACCAGCGGCGTCCCCGGTGCGGGTCGGTCTCATGCCCGGTGACCGGGCCCAGGACGTCGTCCAGCACGAGGACGTCGAAACCCCGCTCACGACCCAGTCCCTGCATGGTGGCGAGGTCACCAGAGTTCCGGTGACCGAAGCGGATGTCGTGCCCGACCACCACGGCGCAGGCGCCCAGGGCGTCCACGATGACCTCGTCGACGAACCGCTCGGGGCTCCAGAGCGCGAACTCCTCCGTGAAGGGCAGGACGAGGACGGCGTCCAGCCCGGTTCCGGCCATCAGCTCCAGCTTGTGTTCGGTGCCGGTGAGCAGCGGCGGGGCCACCTCCGGACGGAGCACGTGCAGGGGATGCGGGTCGAAGGTGATGGCCACGGAGCGCGCACCGCGGTCCCGCGCCTCACTCACCAGACGGGTGAGGACGCTGCGGTGGCCACGGTGGACGCCGTCGAAGTTCCCGATCGCGACCACGGAGGGACCGTGGTCGGCGGGCACCTCGGACAGGTCGTTCCAGCGCTCCACGTATGTTCTCTTCCCTGCTGGGCGGTGGGGGCAGCGCACATACTCTGCCAGCCGGCCGGTGGCCACGGCCTCAGCGGGTCGCGCTAACCGCGACCGACGATGGGGCTGTCGGTGCGATTCGTTATCGTTTCGTTACTTCCGCCGCGCGTGCGAACCGTCGTTCGCGCCCAGGATTGTCGGTGCCTCGAACTAGTGTTCTATCCATGGTGGCGGAGGTCCCTTCCAGCGGCGGTGAAGGTGAGCGGGGTCTGCATCGGGTGCAGGCCCTGGTCGCCGAGCTGACCGCCGCCGC
>JASBSH010000159.1 GCA_030149025.1 Actinomycetales bacterium
CGCCGAAGGATGACCGGAAATGGCCGAGATATCTCCGCGGAGATGTGCGGAACGTCAGGACCTCCCATTCCCATGGGCGGGATTACGCCAATCCGAAACTGTTGCAGGGTGGCCCTACGACGGACCTAATAGCGCAGGGCCACCCTGCGCCAAACTCGGGACCGCGTGCTACGCGGCGACCGTCCGCGTGCGCGGACCGGCCTTGAGCACCCCGCTCGGCAGCTCGTGGCCGACGATCTCCTGGGCATAGGCGGCCACCTCGAGCAGGGCGTCGAGATCGACACCGGTGTCGATGCCCATGTCCTCGAGCATGTGCACGACCTCCTCGGTCGCGACGTTGCCCGACGCACCGGGCGCGTAGGGGCAGCCGCCAAGACCGCCCACGCTGGCGTCGAACTCCGTGATGCCGTGCTGCATCGCGGTCAGCAGGTTCGCCAAGGCCGTGCCGCGCGTGTTGTGGAAGTGCATGAGAACCGGCACGTCCGGGTGGGCCGACCTGACGCCGTCCACCAGGGCTGCGACCCGTGACGGGGTGCCGACCCCGGTGGTGTCCCCGAACGCCAAGCGGTCCGCACCCGAGCGCACGGCGTGCGTGGCGACGTCCAGGACTCGTGACACCGGGATCTCGCCCTCGTACGGGCAGCCGAACGACGTCGAGATGATCACCTCGAGCGTGGCGCCGGCCTCGTGCACCCGCGCGGCGACGGCCTCGATGTCGGCGAGCGACTCGGCCGTCGACCGGTTGATGTTCTTCCGGTTGTGCGTGTCGGAGGCGCTCACGACGATCTCCAACTCACGGAAACCCGCCGCGAGCGCCCGCTCGGTGCCCTTCAGGTTCGGCACCAGGGCCGAGTAGCGGATGCCGTCGACGTGCTTCGCCTGCGACCACACCTCGTCGGCGTCGGCCATCTGCGGGATGGCGCGCGGGTGGACGAAGCTGACCGCCTCGATCCGCTTCAGACCGGTCTGCGACAGCATGTCGAGCAGGCGCACCTTGGCGTCGGTGGGCACGGGGAGCTCGTTCTGCAGTCCGTCACGCGGACCGACCTCGCGCAGGCTCACGCTCTTCGGCAGGTCGCTCATCGGTGCCTCCGGTCGGTTCTGGTCTTCCGGTCGCCTTCTCTTGTGAACCTCGGCCGCGCGGTCGTTACTCCCCCGGCCAGTTCGGACGGCGCTTCTCGGCGAACGCTCGGACGCCCTCCGCCCGGTCGGGCGAGAACGCCGTGGCGCGCCACGCGCCGTCCTCGATGTCCAGCCCGGATGCGAGGTCGACGTCAAACCCGCGCCGCATCGCGCGCTTCGCGTTGCGGACGCCGATCGGCGAGTTCGCGGCGATCGTGGCGGCGAGCTCGAGCGCCGTCGCACGTGCGTCGTCGACGAGCCGGTCGGCGAGGCCCAGCCGGTAGGCCTCCTCGGCGTCGATCCGCCTGGCGGTGAAGATCAGGTCGGCCGCCCGGGACCACCCGAGACGGCGCGTCAGCAACTGGGTGCCGCCGCCGGCGGGGATGACGCCGACCGAAACCTCCGGCAGGCCCATCACGGTGTCGGCCTGCGCGACGATGAGGTCGCATGCGAGCGCGATCTCACAGCCCCCGCCGAGGGCGAAACCGTTGACCGCGGCGATCGTCGGCA
>JASBSH010000167.1 GCA_030149025.1 Actinomycetales bacterium
CCCGTCCTTCGCACCCGCCCCTCGACACGTGAGAGCCGGAACACCCGGGAGGCGCCCCGGTCCCGGTCGTGTCCCACCAGGTACCAGCGCCCGTGCCAGGACGTGATCACCCAGGGCTCGACGTTGCGGGTCTCGGCCTGCCCGCCGGGCTTGCGGTAGGCGAACGCGACGGGGGCGCGGTCGCGGGCCGCCGCGTACAGCGGGTCGAACGTCGGCTCCGTGGTGCGGACGCGCGGTTCCACGCCGACGAGGGAGTCGGCGTCCGGCTCCACCCCGAGCGCCTTGAGCTTGACGAGGGCGCGTGTAGCCGGGCCGGCGAGGCTCGCCTTCTGCCACACCCGCGAGGCGAGACTGAGGACGGTCAGCTCCGCCGGAGTGAAGTCGATGGCCGGCAGCGCGTACGCCTCCCGGTCGATCCGGTAGCCCGGCTCGTCCTCGAACCACGCCGAGTCGCTGCCGGTGACCAGCGGGACGCCGAGCTCACGCAGCTCCTCCTTGTCGCGCTCGAACATCCGGTCGAACGCCTCGTCGGAGTCGCTGTCCGCGTACTGCGGCACGGCCTCGCGGATCTGCTCCTTCGTCAGCCACCGGCGGGTGGACAGCAGCGCGATAACGAGGTTCAGCAGGCGTTCGGTTCGACGGGCGGACATCGCTGGAACGCTACCCGAGTAGCGTGCGAGGGCGTGAGCGACATGAACAGCGACACGCGGGACGCCCCGGCCGGTTCCGATCGCGTCCCCGCCGCTCTCGTGCGCTGGCGGGCAGGGCGTGTGGTCGCCCTCGGGCGCTCCTGGGACGGCGCGCAGGAGCTCCGCGTGGACGTCACGGACGCCGATGGCGCCGCTGTCGAGCTGACCGCGCTGGCGTACCCGGCACTCGTCGGCGTGCCTGAAGTCGGGGACCGGGTGCTGCTGAACACCTCCGCGCTCGCCCGTGGGCTCGGGACCGGTGGGTATGCCCTGGTCGTCGCGATACCCGACCGGCTGCCGCCTGACCCGCCACCCGGGCCGGGGCATCTGGTCAAGGGCCGGTACGGCCCCCTGCAGGCGATGGTGCTCGGGGTCGACGAGCAGGAGTCCGAGCACCACGAGGCGTTCGCCGGTGCCGGCTCCGTGGACGGCATGCCGGTGGTCGTGGCGGACCTGCACTCAGCCCTGCCCGCCGTGATCGCGGGTCTGCGGGCCGAGCGTCCGGACGCGAAAGTGGCTTACGTCATGACCGACGGCGGCGCGCTGCCGGCCTGGTTCTCCCGGACGGTCGCCGCCCTGCGGGACGCCGGCTGGCTCGCCGCCTGCGTCACCGTCGGGCAGTCGTTCGGGGGCGACCTCGAGGCCGTGACGCTGCACACCGGTCTGCTCGCCGCCCGCCACGTGCTGGGTGCCGACGCCGTGGTGGTCGCGCAGGGTCCGGGGAACCTGGGCACCGGGACGCGATGGGGTTTCTCCGGTGTGGCGGCCGGTGAGGCCGTCAACGCGACGGCCGTGCTGGGTGGGCGACCCGTGGCGTCGCTGCGGGTGTCGGAGGCGGATCCTCGCGAGCGGCACCGGGGCGTCTCCCACCACTCGCTCACCGCCTACGGGCAGGTGGCGCTGTCGCCCGCGGACGTCGTGGTTCCCGCGCTGCCCGGAGACCTGGGTGCCCGGGTGCGCGAGCAAGCGGCCGCCCTGGCAGCCCCGCAGGGCCTCCACCGCCTCGTCGAGGTGGAGACCGGCGGCCTGCTGGAGGCGCTTCATGCGTCCCCGGTCCGGTTGTCGACGATGGGACGGGGTCTGGACGACGACACGGCGGCGTTCCTGTCCGCGGCAGCCGCCGGGCGGCACGCCGGCAGGATCAGCTAGCTAGCCCGCTGGCCCCTGTGGCGGAGCGCAGCGGTGCCGAGAGCTCGAGCGGTCAGCGCACCCCGACCAGGTCGACCACGAAGATGAGGGTCTCTCCCGGCTGGATGACACCGCCGGCCCCGCGCTCCCCGTAGCCCAGGTGGGGCGGGATGACGATGCGCCGGCGGCCGCCGACGCGCATGCCGGCAACCCCCCGGTCCCAGCCCTCGATCACCTGGCCGGCACCGAGACGGAAGTCCAGCGGCTGCCCACGGTTCCAGGAGGCGTCGAACTCCTCACCGGTGGAGTACGCCACGCCGACGTAGTGGGTGCTGACCGTCTTGCCGGCGGTCGCCTCCGGCCCGTCGCCCACGATCTCGTCGACGATCTGCAGCTCGTTCGGCGGTTCCCCTTCGGGGAAGTCGACCTCCGGCTTGCTGCGTCCGTCCATCGCTGCCATGCCGCGCTCCTTCTCCAGTGACTCTGTCGGTCCGTCCGGCTCCAGTGACTCTGCCGGCCCGTCCGGCTCCAGTGACTCTGTCGGCCCGTCCGGCCGGTTCGTGCTGTCCGTTCGTCGGTGCGCGTCGAATTTCGCGGCAGCTCACGTCAGTTCGCGTCGAGGATGTCCACGACGAACACGAGCGTGTCGGTACCGGAGATCCCCGCCTGCGGGTTGCCGTTCTTGCCGTATCCCTGGGCGGGCGGTGCGACGACCAGCACCTGGCTGCCGACGGGCTGGCCGACGAGCGCGATGTCCCAGGCGGGGATGACCTGCCCGACGCCGATCGGGAAGTCGCGCGGGATCAGGTCCTGCCAGGTGGTGTCGAACATCTTCCCGTCGCCCCACTTCAGCCCGGAGTACATCGCCGTGACGGTCTGGCCCTGTTTCACTGCGGGGCCGGTACCGGTGATCAGTGGCTGCACCAGCAGTTCCTTGGGCGGGTCCGCCTTGGGGATCGTGACCGTCGGCTGCCCGTTGTCGCCCAGCTTGATCGCCGGGAGCCCCTTCGGGAGCGACACCGCTTTGCCCGTGGCCCTGGCGGGGAAGGCGTCCGCGACGTCGATGACGAAGAGCATGGGAGGTGTCCGGGTGGGCGACGGAGTGGCGGAGGGGGAACCGCTCGGTGCCGACGTCGACGGTGCCGGCGTCGACGGGGCGGCGGTGTCCTGGGGAGGCACGGCCACCAGGACCCGGCTGCCGACCTTCACTCCCTTGAGGCCGTCGATGAACGGCTGGATCACCGCGCCGGGGTCGAGCATCAGGTACTGCGGTTGCGCTCCGAACGAGCTGTTGACCTCGGAACCGTCCTGGCCGTTGTAGATCGCGAAGTTCATCCGGATCACCTGGCCCGGCTGCACCACCGCGCCCTTGCCCTCGGTGACCACTCTGGACCTGGTGGTGTCGGTCTCGAAGCGCCCGTCCAGCTTCACGGTGGGCTTCTCACCGACCTTGCCGCTCACCTGCACGTCCGCGAGCTCCGTCACCTGCTTCCCGGAGTTCGCTCCGGCGGTCCTGGAAACCTCCGACGAACCACCTGCCGGACTGCCGCCCCCGCACGCGGTGACGAGCAGGAGGGGGACGACGAGCAGCGTGAGCAGTCGTGGCAGGCGCGGGGTGGGGGACTGGCGCAGGAGCTGGAGCAGTCGGGGCACGGTCAACCTTCACGGGTCGAGACGGGAACCACGGCACCCTAACTGCCGGCGCGGGCTCCCGGTTCCGCGGGACCGACGGGTGCTTGCTCACATCCCGGCGATGAGCCGCTCCACCCGCTCGTCGACCGACCTGAACGGGTCCTTGCACAGTACGGTGCGCTGCGCCTGGTCGTTCAGCTTGAGGTGCACCCAGTCGACGGTGAAGTCACGACGTCGTTCCTGAGCGCGGCGGACGAAGTCCCCACGCAGCTTCGCGCGCGTCGTCTGCGGGGGGACGCTTGTTGCGGCGAACACCTCGATGTCGCTGGTGACGCGCTCGACCAGCCCCTTCGCCGCCATCAGGTAGTACAGACCGCGTCGGCGGGAGATGTCGTGGTAGGCGAGGTCGAGCCGGGCCACCCGGGCGCTCGACAGGGGCAGGTTGTGCTTCGCCTGGTACCGCTCGACGAGCCGGTGCTTGATCACCCAGTCCAGCTCGCGGTCGACGAGTCCGAGGTCGCCCTCCCGGACGGCGCGCAGGCCCCGCTCCCACAGGTCCAGGACCCGTTTGGTGGCGGGCGTCTGACGGCCAGTCGTCTCGACGAAGGACTTCGCGCGGTTGAGGTACTCCTCCTGGATGTCGAGTGCGCTCGCCTCACGCCCGTTCGCGAGCCGGACCGTGCGCCGTCCGGTCAGGTCGTGACTGATCTCTCGGATGGCGCGGATCGGGTTCTCCAGGGACAGGTCACGCATAGGTGCCGCGGCCTCGACCATCTGCAGGACCAGTTCGGTGGCACCCACCTTGAGCATCGTCGTGGTCTCGGACATGTTGGAGTCCCCGACGATGACGTGCAGACGGCGGTAGCGCTCGGCGTCGGCGTGCGGTTCGTCGCGGGTGTTGATGATGGGCCGGCTCCGGGTGGTGGCGCTGGAGACGCCCTCCCAGATGTGGTCGGCGCGCTGGGACAAGCAGAAGACCGCACCCCGAGGCGTCTGGAGCACCTTCCCCGCGCCGACGAGCACCTGGCGGGTGACGAGGAACGGGATGAGCACGTCAGACAGGCGCGCGAACTCCCCCTGCCGGCCGACCAGGTAGTTCTCATGGCAGCCGTAGGAGTTGCCCGCCGAGTCGGTGTTGTTCTTGAAGAGGAAGACCTCCCCCTCGATCCCCTCCTCGTGAAGCCGCTTCTCGGCGTCCACCATCAGGCCCTCCAGGACCCGTTCGCCTGCACGGTCGTGCACGACGAGCTCGCGCACGTCGTCGCACTCCGGTGTGGCGTACTCCGGGTGGCTGCCGACGTCCAGGTAGAGCCGGGCGCCATTGCGGAGGAACACGTTCGAGGACCGACCCCAGGACACGACCTTCCGGAACAGGTACCGCGCGACCTCGTCGGCGGACAGCTTGCGCTGACCGTCGGCGGCGCAGGTCACGCCGTACTCGGTCTCGAGGCCGAAGATCCGCCGTTCCATGACGTCACACTACGTCTCCCACCGGCCTGCCGCCGGTCGCCATGGAGGTGTGGCGTCCTCACGTCGGTGGGCGGCGCGCGCGTGGTCCGGGCGGTCGTCCGGACGTCAGTGCGGCTCCTCCTCCGGCAGGCCCTCGTGGCCCTCCCCGGGCTCCGATCCCGACCCACCACCGGCCTCTGTGCCCGCCGTCGTCCCGCCCTCCTCACCGGTGAGCGTCTCGTGCATGCCGGGGCGGCTGTCGTCCGCCGGAGGCACGTCCTTGGTCGGGTCGTCCGTGGCGAGCAGCCGGTTGAGCAGAGGTGCGGCCAGCCTGCGGAAGGCGCGCCGTGGCCTCTTCCGGTCGAGGACGGCGACCTCCAGCACGTCGGGTGACAGCTCGCGGGGCTGGCCACCACCGGCGTCCACGGACAACGCGCGGACTGCGAGCGTGAGCGCCTCGGCGAGCGACATGCCGGGCCGCCACCCCTCCGACAGGACCTGGTGCGGCTGCTCCACGGTTCCGCCCATGACGACGTACCCACGCTCCTCCGCCACCGACCCGTCGTACGTCAGCCGGTAGATCTGGTCGTTCTCGGAGGCGACGCCGACCTCGGCCACGACGATCTCGACCTCGAGGGGCTTGGGCTCGGTCGTGAAGACGGTGCCCAGGGTCTGGGCGTAGGCGTTGGACAACGCCCGGGCCGTCACGTCGACGCGGTCGTAGGAGTAGCCGCGCAGGTCGGCGTAGCGGACGCCGGCGACCCGCAGGTTCTCGAACTCGTTGTACTTGCCGACGGCGGCGAAGGCGATCCGGTCGTAGATCTCGCTGATCTTGTGCAGGGCCCTGGACGGGTTCTCCGCAACGAAGACGATCCCGCCGTCGTACTCGACGACCACGACCGACCGGCCCCGGGAGATGCCCTTGCGGGCGTAGTCCGCCCGGTCCTTCATGAGCTGCTCGGGCGACACGTAGAACGGCATGCTCATCGCTGCGCCTCCGTTCCCTCTGTGCACTCTGTGCCCTTTGGACGGCGCTCTGCGTTGTCGCCCCGGTTGCCCTCTGCGCCAAGGCCGCGTCGCAGCGCACCACCAGGGTCGCCCTGCCGGTCCGCGAGCACCTGCTCGACCACCTGGCCGATCCGCTCGTCCTCCCACCGGTGGTAGCCCTCGTCCGTGACGGCGGCGACGACCGGCCAGATGCGCCGCGTGACGTCCGGACCGCCCGTGGCCGAGTCGTCGTCGGCCGCGTCGTAGAGCGCCTCGACGGCGACCCGGACGGCGTCCTGCACGTCGTGGGTCGGGCGGTAGAGCTTCTTCAGCGCTCCCCTGGCGAACAGTGAGCCGGAGCCGACCGAGTGGTGTCCGTGCTCCTCATACCGGCCGCCGGTCACGTCGTAGGAGAAGATCCGACCCTCACCCCGGTCGAGGTCGTACCCGGCGAACAGCGGCACCACCGCCAGGCCCTGCATCGCGAGCCCCAGGTTCCCGCGGATCATCATCGACAGCCGGTTCGCCTTGCCGTCCAGGCTCAGCAGCGTTCCCTCGATCTTCTCGTAGTGCTCGAGCTCGACCTGGAACAACCGCACCATCTCGACGGCGAGCCCGGCCGAGCCGGCGATGCCGACACACGAGTACTCGTCGGCGGGGAAGACCTTCTCGATCTCCCGGTTGGCGATGTAGTTCCCCATGGTCGCCCGTCTGTCACCGGCCATCACGACGCCGCCGGGAAACGTCAGCGCGACGATCGTGGTGCCGTGCGGGGTCGCTGGCACGGTCCCTTCCGGTAGCTGTCGGCGGCCTGGTAGCAGGTCGGGGCTGTACCGGCCGAGGAACTCGGTGAAGGATGACGAGCCGGCCGTCATGAACGCAGCCGGCAACCTCCCTTGGAAGTCGAAGCTCACGGACAGACCCTACTGTGAGGCGTCTGCCGCTTCCCCACCGAAGAGTCTGTCGACGTCGACACCCTCGGGCATCCAGTCGAAGCTCTCGCCGATCACCAGATCAGCCTCTCGGATGTACGTGGCCGCCGGGAGGATCCGCAACAGATACTGCGCCGCGCGGACCAGTCGCTCCGCTCGTCCCCGTGCTTGCCCAGTCCCGCATTGCAGTTGAAGCAGAGAATCCCCCGAATGGCGCCGGTCATGTGATCGTGGTCGACGTGTGGCTTCTCGCCCAGAGATGAACGGCAGATGGGGCATTTCCCATTCTGCCGTTCGACCATTTCGTCGAACTCCGATGCAGTGATCCCATAGCGCCGCACGAGATGGTAATTCCGATGGCCGCCGTGCAGTCTTATCGCTGATTCCTTGATTCGAAGACCGGCACATCCTCTGCAGTAGGTATTGAGCCCGCTGGAGCTGCTGCGGTTTCTGCTGAAGGCTGCACGCGGAAGGAATTCTCGGCAGTCAGGGCACCATTTCATGCCATCCGGTGCAACCCGCCGCACCGGCTCAGGCCGTCCGTCACGTTCTCTCACGCGCCGACGGAGCTCGGCGTGAATCTTCACGAAACACGACTTGCAGTACGTCGCTAGCCCGTCCTTGTTCCGGACGTTTCTGCCGAATTTCGAGGTTGGGAGTAGCTCACAACAACGAGGGCACCTCTTGCTCTCGGAGATTTTTCACTCCCCCCCTTTTTGTTGGAATTGCCTAACAAAGGTCTCGGCATTCGACTCCAATGCCTCGTCGATATCGTCGAGGATTGCGTCGATGTCCTCGTCCTTGGCCTGCGTGGTGGGGGCACTCGGAGTGGGCGGCGGCGCCTCGTCCGGCTCTCCGTCGCCGCGGCGGTGGGCTCGAACCTGTTCCTGATCTGCCATCTTCGGCTCCTCACCTCGTGGCTTCGTCTGCCTCGATCCTAGGCAGGCCCACCGACAAACCGCCCGCGGACTCACCGACCCGTCAACGCGTGCACCAGGTCCCGCGCCGTGGGGCAGCTGTCCAGCAGCTCCCCCACGTGGTCGCGGGTCCCACGCAGCGGCTCGAGCATCGGGACCCGCTGCAGCGACGGCATGCCCGGCACGTCGAAGATCACCGAGTCCCAGCTCGCCGCCGCCACGTTCTCGCCGTAGCGCGCGAGGCACTCGCCCCGGAAGAACGCCCTGGTGTTCTGAGGCGGGGTGGTGACAGCCTCCTCGATCTCCTCTTCGGAGACCAGTCGCTCCACCGCTCCCCGTGCCGCCAGTCGCTGGTACAGGCCCTTGTCGGGCCGCACGTCGCTGTACTGAAGGTCGATCAGCTGCAAGCGCGCGTGGTTCCAGTCCATCGCCTCACGGTCCCGGAAGCCGTTGAGCAGCCGCAGCTTCGCCACACAGTCGAGCTCACGGTGGCACTCCATCGGGTCCCGCTCGAGCCGGGTGAGCATGCTCTCCCATCGACGCAGCACCTCCTCGGTCTGGCCGCCCGGATCGTCCTCCTCTCGGGAGTCGATGAACGCGCGAGCGGCCTCGAAGAAGAGCCACTGAAGCTGGACGGCGGTCATCTGCCGCCCGTCGCGCAGCGACACCAGTTGCTTCAGCGTCGGGTCGTGGCTGACGGCGTGCAGCGTGCTGACGGGTCGCTCGATCGTCAGGTCCGGCAAGGCGTGTGACTCAATGAGGTCGAGCACAAGGGCGGTCGTTCCGACCTTCAGGAACGTGGCGACCTCGCAGAGGTTGGCGTCGCCGATGATCACATGCAGGCGCCGGTACTTGTCGGCGCTCGCATGCGGCTCGTCCCTCGTGTTCACGATGGGCCGCTTCAGGGTGGTCTCCAGCCCGACCTCGACCTCGAAGAAGTCGGCACGCTGGCTCAGCTGGTACCCGGGCGTCTCACCGCTCTGGCCGATGCCGACCTTGCCGCTGCCCGCGAACACCTGGCGGGTGACGAAGAACGGGATGAGCCCCCGGACAATCTCCGCGAACGGCGTCTCCCTGCGCATCAGGTAGTTCTCGTGCGTGCCGTACGAGGCACCCTTGTTGTCCGTGTTGTTCTTGTACAGGTTGACCGGCGTCAGTCCCGGCGACTCCGCGATCCGCCGGGCGGCCTTGAGCATCACCCGCTCCCCCGCCTTGTCCCACCGGACGACGTCGCGCGGGGTGCGCACCTCCGGGCTGGAGTACTCGGGGTGGGCGTGGTCGACGTACAGCCGGGCGCCGTTGGTCAGCACCACGTTGGCGAGCCCAGGGTCGTCCGGCTCGACACCGGAGCCGCCCGACTCGTCCGTGAGCTGGCTCGGGTGCGCGGCGGAGCGCGCCATCTCCCACCCGCGGGCGTCCCGCAGAGGGGCCTCGTCCTCGTAGTCCCACCGGGCACGTGCCACGGATCGTCCGAGCGGTGCGGCGTAGGCGTTGACCACCTGCCCGGACAGCAGCATCGCGCTCGCACCGGGGTCGCTGGGCGCACTCACCCCGTACTCGGTCTCGATGCCCATCACGCGGTGCACGGTCATGGCGCGAGCCTACGTGCCGACGGTGGATGACCACCCTGCGGAGTGGGGCTCTACGGTGAGGGGGTGGAGCCGGCTGTGAGCGACGACGTGCGGGATCGAAACGGACAGGGACGGACCGAAGGTCGGGCTGGAGGGACGAGAGCCGCGACGCTGACGGCGGCTGCGGCCGACGTCGTTGCCGTCCTGGCGTTCGCCGCCGCAGGGCGGCGAAGCCACGCCGCGGGGCTGGACGTCACAGGCGTCCTCGGCACCGCGGCGCCCTTCCTGGCCGGAGCGGCCGGCGCGTGGGCAGTCGTTCGTGCGTGGCGGCGTCCACGGTCCGTCTGGCCCACCGGGGTCGGAATATGGCTCGGCGCCGTCGCCGGGGGCATGGGCATCCGGGCGGTGACCGGCCAGGGAACGGCGCCGTCGTTCGTCGTCGTGGCGACGACGGTGCTCGGCGTCCTGCTGGTCGGCTGGCGAGGCGTGGCCCGCCTCTCGCGCCGACGCTAGACCGACGTCCTCCTCGGCCTTGCCGGGACCGGCTTGCCGGGACGGGTCACTTCTCAGGACGCGTCAGATCAGAGGTACTGACCGGTGTTCGCGACCGTGTCGATGGACCGTCCCGGCTGGGTACCGTCCTTGCCCTGGACAAGGGTTCGGATGTAAACGATCCGCTCACCCTTCTTCCCCGAGATCCGCGCCCAGTCGTCGGGGTTCGTCGTGTTGGGCAGGTCCTCGTTCTCCTTGAACTCATCGACGCACGCCGCGAGCAGGTGCTCGAGCCGGATCCCCTTCTGTCCCTTGGACAGGTAGTCCTTGATGGCCATCTTCTTGGCCCGGTCGACGATGTTCTCGATCATCGCACCGGAGTTGAAGTCCCTGAAGTAGAGGATCTCCTTGTCGCCGTTGGCGTACGTCACCTCGAGGAACTGGTTCTCCTCCGTCTCGGCGTACATCCGCTCGACGGTCTTGTCGATCATCGCTTCGACGCAGGCCTGCTCGGACCCGCCGTGTTCGGCGAGGTCCTTCTCGTGCAGCGGCAGGTTCTTGGTCAGGTACTTGCTGAAGATGTCCTTGGCGCCCTCAGCGTCGGGGCGCTGGATCTTGATCTTCACGTCGAGCCGACCGGGGCGCAGGATCGCGGGGTCGATCATGTCCTCGCGGTTCGACGCTCCGATCACGATCACGTTCTCGAGCCGCTCGACGCCGTCGATCTCCGCGAGGAGCTGGGGGACGATGGTGGTCTCGACATCGGAGCTGACACCCGACCCGCGGGTGCGGAACAACGACTCCATCTCGTCGAAGAACACGATCACCGGGGTGCCCTCGGAGGCCTTCTCCCGAGCACGGGCGAAGATCAGCCGGATGTGCCGTTCCGTCTCGCCGACGTACTTGTTCAGGAGCTCGGGGCCCTTGATGTTCAGGAAGTAGCTCTTCGCCTCCTTGTTGCCCTGCCGTTCGGCAGCCTGCCGGGCCAACGAGTGGGCGACTGCCTTGGCGATCAGCGTCTTGCCGCATCCGGGGGGCCCGTAGAGCAGCACACCCTTCGGCGCCTTGAGGCCGTGCTCCCGGAAGAGGTCGGGGTGCAGGAAGGGCAGCTCGACGGCGTCACGGATCTGGTCGATCTGGGAGGCGAGACCACCGATGTCGCCGTAGTCGATGTCGGGGACCTCTTCGAGGACCAGCTCCTCGACCTCGGCCTTCGGCACCTTCTCGTACACGTAACCGGCACGGGCGTCGAGCGTGAGCGCGTCCCCGACGCGCAGCTTCTCCCCCACCAACGGCGCGGCCATCCGCACGACCCGCTCCTCGTCGGCGTGGGCGACGACGAGGGCGCGCTCCTCGTCCAGCAGCTCCTTGAGGACGACGATCTCACCGGTGCGTTCGTACTCGCGCACCGCAACGACGTTCATGGCCTCGTTGAGCATGACCTCCTGGCCGGGGCCGAGCTTGTCGAGATCGATGCTGGGGCTCACCGCGACCCGCAGCTTCCGCCCGGCCTGGGTGATGTCGACGGTGCCGTCCTCGTGCGCCTGCAGGAAGACGCCGTATCCACTCGGCGGCTGGGCGAGCCGGTCCACCTCGGTCTTGAGCGTGATGATCTGCTCGCGGGCGTCGGTCAGGGTTCGGACGAGACGGTCGTTGCGCTCACCGAGGTCGGAGACCTGGGTCTGCAACGAGATGATCCGGTCCTCGAGCGCCTTCACGCGCCGGGGAGACTCGGCCAAACGCAACCGCAGGGCCTCGACCTCGGCCCGCAGGGACTCGATCTCGTGTCGCGAAGCGTCCTGAGCGCCCATCGTGCACCTCCGTCCAGACCACCGGGGGTCGTGGACTTGACCCTAACCCGCGCCCGGGCTGCCCGTCGCGCGACCCGCGGAGTTACCAAATCTCCACAATTGGTTCGCGCTGGTGGTTTTTCAGTCGGACAGCTCCCGACGGACCCTGCGCAGCTTCTTGTCCGAGACCGTACGCTCCCCCAGCTCCTCGCCCGACCAGTCGACGTCCCCCATCTGGACGGCGTCGGCCAGGTCGACCGCCGGGTTCGACACGGCTGCCTTCGCCGGACGTCGCCGGCGCGGCGGCGGGGCGACGCCCTCTGCCATTCGCCTGGTCGTGAGCAGGAACCCGGTGTGCCCCACCATCCGATGTTGCGGCCGAACGGCCAGCCCCTCCAGGTGCCAGCCGCGGACCATCGACTCCCAGGCCGTCGGTTCCGTGAACCGACCGTCGGCCCGGATCTCCTCCGCGAGCTTCGACAGCTGGGTGGCGGTGGCGACGTAACCGATCAGCACACCGCCGGGCGCGAGGGCGCCCGCGACGGCGTCCATGCACTCCCAAGGCGCCAGCATGTCGAGCACGACGCGGTCGACGGAGCCGGGCTCCTCGCTGTCGGGCAGGCGCTCGGCCAGGTCCCCCACGGTGAGCTCCCAGGCAGGGTGCGGTCCGTCGAAGAAGGTCTCGACGTTCGCCCTGGCGATCTCCGCGAAGTCGGCACGGCGTTCGAAGGAGTGCAGGTGCCCTTGGTCGCCGACGGCCCGTAGCAGCGACATGGACAGGGCCCCGGAGCCGACACCGGCCTCGACCACCCGGGCGCCCGGGTAGATGTCGGCCATTGTCACGATCTGGCCGGCGTCCTTGGGATAGACGACGGCGGCACCCCTCGGCATCGACAGGACGTAGTCCGACAGCAGGGGACGGAGGGCGAGGTAGGCGGTCCCCGCGCTGCTGACGACGACGCTGCCCTCCGGCGCGCCGATCAGCTCGTCGTGCCCGAACGATCCGCGGTGGGTGTGGAAGGTCTTGCCCGGTGCCAGAGTGATGGTGTGCATCCGCCCCTTGGGGTCGGTCAGCTGGACCCGCTCGCCGGGGCGCAAGGGTCCGCGGCGACCCGCGGCGCCGGTGGGGACGGCGCCGCCATCGGGACCCGCGACGCCGGTGGGTTGGGGCTGGGTCTCGGGCACGACCGGCCAGTCTAGATGCGGCAGCGTTGAGGCCCGATCAGCGCCGGGCGGGCATCACCGCGGCGACGACGACCGCCGAGCGCAGCACCCCAACGACGCGACCCCACGGATCTACGGCCACCCACTCCTGCCCGGACATGTCAGCCAGT
>JASBSH010000207.1 GCA_030149025.1 Actinomycetales bacterium
GCGCCGGACGGCGGGGCTGGACCTGTCGGGGTTCACCGACCTGGTGGCCGAGGGCGGGTCGGTCGAGACCGGTGAGCTGGTGCCCTCCTCGGAGGTGATGGCCCAGGTCGGGACCGTCCACGGCTTGGCAAAGGCCTTGGAACGGTTGGGTTTCGGTGATGCTCCCACCCCGGGGCAGGCGGCCAGTGGCATCGAGTTCGTCCTCGAGGGGCTGCATCTGACCCGGCGGCTGGCGAAGGAGGTGGTCGGCGGTGGGCGCACCGTCTACGGCGGCTGACCTTCCCCTTGCGTCAGCGCATGCGCGGACCGTAGGGCGCACTTCCGCTGACGCTGTGGGAGGAGGGCGGCGGCCGTGAGCAGGTTCCGCTACGGCCGCTGGCGCGGCGGGCCCGACCCGCTCGCAGGTCCGCTCGACGTGCGCCGGGCCGTCGACGAGATCGGCGAACAGGTGCTGGAGGGCACCAGCGTGCGTGACGCCGTCCGGAACCTCCTGCGCCGGGGGACGCCGGACACGCGCGGACTACGCGACCTGCAGGCATCGGTGGAGCGGCGGCGGCGCGAGCTGCGGCGGTCCGGCAACCTGCGCGGGACCTTGGAGCGGGTGCGCGAGCTGCTGCAGCAGGCGGTCGACGCCGAGCGCGAGGCGCTGTCGATGGACGACTCGCTGGAGGCCCGGCTGGCCGAGGCCGACCTGGACACGCTGCCGTCCGACACGGCCCGGGCGGTGCGGGCGCTGGAGAACCATGAGTGGCGTTCACCGCAGGCGCAGGCGGCGTACGACGAGATCAAGCAGATGCTGCGGCGCGACGTGCTCGACCAGCAGTTCGCCGGCATGCGGCAGGCGCTGGAGCAGACGGCGAACGACCCGGAGTCCGCGAGCCGGCTGCGCGACATGCTGTCCGACCTGAACTCGTTGCTCTCCAAGCACGCTCGCGGCGAGGACACCGCCGAGGACTTCCAGCAGTTCATGGACAAGTACGGCGACCTGTTCCCCAACAACCCCCAGTCGGTGGACGAGCTGATCGACGAGCTGGCCCGGCAGGCCGCTGCGGCTGAGCGGTTCATGCGGTCGCTGAGCCCGGAGCATCGCGAGCAGCTGCAGCAGCTGATCTCGGACGCGCTGGCCGACATGGACCTCGCGGCTGAGCTGTCCGCGTTGCGGCAGAACCTGCGTGACCTTCGTCCGGGGCTGGACTGGTCGTCGCCGGAGCGGTTCACCGGCGAGCAGCCGATGTCGTACGGCGAGGGCACCGAGGCGCTGGCCGAGCTGTCCGACCTCGAGGCCCTGGCCGACTCGCTGGCACAGGACCATCCCGGCGCCACGCTGGACGACGTCGACGTCGAGGCCGTGGAGCGGCAGCTCGGCTCGCAGGCGGCCACCGACGTGCAGCAGCTCGCCGAGCTGGAGCGTGAGCTGCGCCGGCAGGGGTGGCTGACAGGTGGCCCTGACGGACTGACGTTGTCGCCCAAGGCGTTACGTCGGCTCGGCGAGACGGCGCTTCGAACGGTGTTCGCTCAGCTGCGGTCGGACGACCGGGGCGGGCACGACGACCGGTCGGCGGGCGCGGCCGGGGAGCTGACCGGTTCGTGGCGCGCGTGGCGGTTCGGGGACGAGCAGCCTCTGGACGCCGTCCGCACGGTTTCGAACGCCGTCCTGCGGCGGGCGCGCGGTAGTCGGGACGACGGAGGCCGGCCGGGTGGTCGTCTGCGGCTGGACGTCGAGGACTTTGCGGTCGTGGAGACCGAACGTCGTTCGGGCGCGGCGCTCGCGTTGTGCGTCGACCTGTCGTGGTCGATGTTCGCCGAGGGGCGTTGGGGCGCCATGAAGCAGACCGCCCTCGCCCTGGACCACCTGATCAGCACCCGGTACCCCCAGGACTCCTTGGAGATCATCGGTTTCAGCCTCGAGGCCGCCCCCTTGACACGCGAGGAGCTCGCTACGGCCGAGCCGGCCGGCGTCCAGGGCACGAACCTGCAGCAGGCGCTGGCACTGGCGCGTCGGCACCTGGCCCGGCACCCGTCGTCCGAACCGGTCCTGCTCGTGGTGACGGACGGTGAGCCGACAGCGCATACCGAGCCGGACGGGTACCCGTTCTTCCACTGGCCGACGTCGGGGCTGACGCTGGAGGCGACGCTGCGCGAGGTGGACGCGCTGACGCGGTCGCGGATCGCGATCAACACGTTCATGCTCGGTGAGGAGCCGGGGCTGCAGCGGTTCGTCAACGCGCTCGCCCGCCGCAACGGTGGCCGGGTGTTCTCCCCGGATCCGGCGCGTCTCGGTGAGTTCGTCGTCGCGGACTACCTGCGTGCGCGGCAGGGGATGCGCCGTGCCGGCTGACCGTGCACTCCGCTGCCGCCGTGATCATGCGCTTGGACCCGGGGACGTGCACTGACTCAGAGTGGCCGATATGCGTCTTGACGGTGCTTCACCCTCAGCACCACGACCTCTCTTCGGCGCTCGTGGATGCGATACAGCACCCGGTACGTCCCTCGTCGGGCAGACCAAACCCCCGCAAGGTCGCCACGCAAGGGCTTCCCCACTCTGAAAGGCTCTTCGAGCAGGGCGCCAGTCATGAACTCGACCGCTGCTGCAGCCACTCCGGGAGGGAGCCGCTCTCGCAACGAACGCTTCGCCAGCGGGGGGAGAACCAACTCGAAGGACTGCATCACTCGATGAGCCGGCGCACTGCGTCCGCCCCGCGAACGACATCACCTCTCGCGTACGCCTCATCGGCTTCGCGAATGTCCGCGAGGGCATCCTGGTCACTGAGCACGTCGACCGTCTCCTCGAGCTGAGCCAAGTCCTCAGGGCTGATGATCACGGCGACAGCCTGCCCGTTGCGGGTGACAACGACTCGCTCGTGCTGACGTTGGACTCGGTCGACCACCTCGGAGAGATGGTCCCGGACGCTGCGAAGCGGTTCGATGCTCATGGCCACAATTGTGGCGCAACTTGTTGATGAAGGGCGAGGGGCAGACACCGGGTCGCTGTCGCCCTAGCGTGCGCTGATGACGAACGCCGCATACCCCTGGGAACCACCGCTCGCCGGCACCGAGGTCGAGCACCTGCTCGGAGCGCACGACCGGCTGCGCACGACGTTCCAGTGGAAGGCCGACGGCCTGGACGGAAGCGGCCTGCAGGCGCGAATCGGCGCGTCCGCGCTGACGCTCGGCAGCCTGCTCAAGCACCTGGCCTTCGTCGAGGACTTCACCTTCACGGTGAAGCTTCGCGGTGAGGCACCCGGGGAACCGTGGCTCGCGTCCAACTGGGAGAACGACGAGAACTGGGAGTTCACGTCGGCCGCCGACGACAGCCCCGAGTACCTCTACGCGCTCTGGCAGGGAGCCGTCGAGCGCTCGCAGCGCCGAGTGCGCGAAGCGCTGGCCGACGGGGGGCTGGATCAGCTGGCTCACGCCTCCGATGACGACGGCAACCGCGCCAGCCTGCGACGGCTGCTGTGCGATCTCATCGAGGAGTACGGCCGGCACACCGGGCATGCCGACCTCTTGCGCGAGGCCGTCGACGGCCGCGTCGGTGAGGACCCGCCCGCCGGTTGGCGTCCCGTGAGCAGCCGCCTGATCGTGGGCTGAGTGGTCCCTGCCGTGAACTGCCGGTCGCGGGGTATTCAACGTCTGTGCGTCAGCGACCCTGGACCCGAGTTGGCGTGCTGACCATTTGGGGACATCTCGCGTATGAACTGTTGTCCGGTGTCGCTGTGCCGCTGGCTTCCCGGGTGGGCATCGTGGCAGCGACCACGGGGTACACGGTTTCGTCGCTCGTAACCTACCGGGCGGCTGGGCGCGTTCCCCCGCCGCATGGGGATCGGTGGTTCGCGGTGGTGAACGGTGTGTTCGCCTCCGCCGTGATCTCTCACTTCACCAGCTGGCCTCGAACCACGCGGGCGGGTTTGCCGTGGTTGACCGAGTCTGAAGGGCTCGAGGGTCCGCTCGTGGGCCCCTACAACGTCCTGCTGTACGCCGCCGGTATCGCTGCCGTCGGCGGCGCCGTAGAGAACCGCCGTGCCTGGCAGTGGTTTGCCCTGACACCACTGATCGCGGTGCCACTGCTGCGCGCGGGCACACCTCTGGAGTACCAGCGGCTGCTCGACCAGGCGGCCGAGCGGCCGAGGTGGTGGAACCGTCGGCTCACTCGCCGAACCCGCCGCCCCGTCGGCGTCGCATGAGCGGCGCATTGACGTGATCAGGGCGATCTCACGTCCCGCGACCTGCCCCGCGGTTGTCGTGCCCGACGCGGTGCTGCGCCGGCCTCGTCAGCGCCGTGAGCCCGACAGCTCGCCGAGCCGGCGGTGCCGGTCCAGGTGACCCACCCCGAGACGCTCGACGGCAGCGTCGAAGCCCGTACCGGGTGAGTACCGCGCCGAGCCCGTCGCTGGCGTCGGTCATGCGTTGTTCGTGCGTCGCGTCTCGGCCCGGATCGCGTCGAGCTCGAGGAGTGCTTGGGCGAGCAGCTCGGCGACGCGGGCCTGCGGCGGGAGGGTGACGCGCTGTGGAAGGTGGCCGACCGAGCCGTGGACACGGATCGCGCCGGAGTCCGGCTGCGCGCGCACTGCAACGACATCTGCTGTGCGCGGCGCAGGGTCCGCAGTGGGAGGTCAGGGCGCGGTTGCGGTGATCGGCGTGGGCCTGAAGCCCTTGACCATCATGTAGACGCCGACGGAGAGCTACCCAGGCCGCGATCGGTAGGGCGCCGATGAACCAC
>JASBSH010000209.1 GCA_030149025.1 Actinomycetales bacterium
ATCTACGTACCGGAGTCGCTCACGGTGATCCTCGCTCGGCACATCGAAGACGTCGGGCTGACGGGCGAGGAGGGATGGTTGTTCTCCGACGCCGCCGGCCACTTGCTCCGCCGGAACTCCGCCGGCCACCGATTCCGGGAGACCGCGAAGGCGGCGGGGGTCAGTGGGTACACGCTGCACAGCTTGAGGCACTTCTACGCCAGTGCCCTGATCGAGCAGGGGTGCGACGTGGTGACGGTGCAGCGGGCGCTCGGCCACAGTGACCCGACCGTGACGCTCAAGGTCTACGCGCACGCCTGGCGCACGGCCGAGGACAAGACGCGAGCGGCGGCCGCGGACCTCATGGACCGAGTGCTCGGGACTCCTGCGGACTCCCTGCGGACTGCGGGCTCGGAAACCGCCGCTGACCTGCGGGTCTACCAGTAGTAGGTGAACAGGAAGTCCTCGACAGGGTGGGCCTCACCGGCGGCGGAGCGCTCGCGGTGGCCCCGCGTCCAGCCGTCGACGAGGTCGGCGTGCGCGGCCGCCAGCGGCCGCCATTCCTGCTCGGCGAGCGCGCGCGGGAGCTTCCGGGGGTCAGCAGGCACAACCCCAGTGCACCATGGACCCACCATGGACCCCCTGCCGACCGACCGCGCCTCGTCTCCCGACCACGCCTCGTCACCCGACCACGCGTGGTACGCATCGCCGGTCGTCGCCGTCCTCGCCGTGGTGGCACTCCTGCTGGCGGGTGGACTCGCAGCGTGGTTGCTGCAACCTCAAGCGCAGGACAGGCAGGGCACCGGCGACCCGCCGCGAGCCTTCCGGTACCTGGCGCTGGGCGACTCCCTGGCGGCGGGCTACCAGCCCGAGACCGGCGACGACAAGAACGGCGGGTACGTCGGGGCGGTACTCGCCGGTCTGCGCAGTGCGAACCCGGGACGCGAGATCACCGCCGTGAACCTCGGCTGCTCCGGGGAGACCACCCAGACCCTCGTCGACGGCGGGCTCTGCACCTACCCCCAAGGCAGCCAGCTGCAGCAGGCGCTCGCACAGCTGCGCGTGAAGGACGCCCCGCCGGTGGAGGTGATCACCATCGACATCGGCGCGAACGACGTCATCGCCTGCATCAGCCCTTCCGGCGTGGACGGCGGATGCGCCGCCGCCGCAGTGACGGAGGTGTCCGACACGTTGGCCGATGTGCTGACCAAGCTGAGAACCGCTGCACCGCAAGCCAAGATCGTCGTCCTCGACTACTACAACCCCTTCCTCGCCGCCTGGTTGCTCGGCTCGAGGGGAGAACAGGTCGCCAAGCAGTCGACGACCAGCCTGGATTCCCTGAACAGCGCGATCGCAGCCGTTGCCGCGGCCAATGGCGCGGAGCTCGCGGAGGTGTCCGGCGCCTTCTCCACCAACGACTTCACCGTCGCCTCCGGCAGTGCGACACCGAGCAACGTCCAGCAGATCTGTCAGCTCACGTGGATGTGCAGCCGAGCCGACATCCACGCCAACGACGCCGGGTACGAGGTGCTGGCCGACGCGGTGCTGGCCACGCTCAAGGCGAGCTGACGTCCTCGGGTGCCCCACAGAAGCCGTCGATACGCTCCCCGCATGCGCATCGCGAGGTTCACCACAGGTGAGGACCCCCGCTACGGGATCGTGGAGGGCGAGCCAGGGGCGGAGCAGATCAACGTCGTGGGCGGCGACCCCCTCTACTCGGCTCTGACCCCCACCGGCGCGAAGGTTCCACTCGACGAGGTGCGCCTGCTGGCGCCGGTGATCCCCCGCAGCAAGGTCGTCGGCATCGGCAAGAACTACGCCGACCACGCGGCGGAGATGGGCGGTGAGGTGCCGGAGGCACCCCTGGTCTTCCTCAAGCCGAACACCGCCGTCATCGGACCTGACGACCCCATCGTGCTGCCCTCCTTCAGCGAGGAGGTGCACTACGAGGGCGAGCTCGCCGTGGTGATCGGGCGGATCTGCAAGGACGTGCCGAGGGAGCGGGTCAAGGACGTCATCGTCGGCTACACGTGCGCCAACGACGTCACCGCCCGCGACGCCCAGCGGACCGACGGCCAGTGGGCCCGGGCGAAGGGTTTCGACTCCTCCTGCCCGCTCGGACCCTGGCTGGAGACCGAGCTCGACGTGGCGAACCTGCGGCTCCGGACCCGGCTCGACGGCCTCACGGTGCAGGACGGCAACACGGCCGACCTCGTCTTCGACGTGCCCGAGCTGGTCTCCTACGTTTCGCGGGCGTTCACGCTCCTGCCGGGCGACGTCATCCTCACGGGGACGCCGGCAGGGGTCGGCCCGATCCAGCCCGGTCAGCGGGTGGAGGTCGAGATCGAGGGCATCGGCACGCTCGGCAACCAGGTCGTGCGCCGCTGATCCAGCCGCCGACCAGCCGCTTGATCAGAGGGCCGGGCATCCAGGTGGCGTCGATACCCTGAGGGCACCATGACGACTCCCTCGAACGCACCCGCCTCCACCGTCCGGCTTCGGTTCTGCCCGTCACCGACCGGGACGCCGCACGTCGGCCTGATCCGCACGGCCTTGTTCAACTGGGCCTACGCGCGGCACACGGGCGGGAAGATGGTGTTCCGCATCGAGGACACGGATGCCGCCCGCGACAGCGAGGAGAGCTACCTCCAGCTGCTCGACGCG
>JASBSH010000225.1 GCA_030149025.1 Actinomycetales bacterium
AACCAGTCTACGGACCGCGCGACCAGGCCGACCCTGCCCGGGTCGCCGCACTCGGCATGCCGTTCTGGCTGGCCGGTGGGTACGGGTCGCCGGAGGGAGTGAAGGCGGCGTTGGCAGCCGGCGCCGCGGGGGCGCAGGTCGGCACGCTTTTCGCGCTCAGCTCCGAATCCGGTCTGCGGGGGACCTTGCGGGACCGTCTGCTGCGCGACCTCGGCAACCGGTCGCTTCGGGTGCGCACCGATCCGCTCGCCTCCCCGACGGGGTTCCCGTTCAAGGTCGCCCAACTGCCCGGCACCCTGGCCGACGAGACGGTGTACTCCGAGCGCCCCAGGCTGTGCGACCTGGGCTACCTGCGGGTGCCGTTCGTCGACGCCGAGGGGCGCGTTGGCTACCGCTGCGCCAGTGAGCCGGTGCACCTGTACGCCCGAAAGGGCGGCGACGTCGCCGACACCCGGGGCCGGCAGTGCCTCTGCAACGCCTTGACCTCCAACGTCGGGCTCGGGCAGACCCGGCGGGACGGCTACGCAGAAGCGCCGCTGGTCACCGTCGGGGCGGACGTGGACGGCGCCGCGCGGCTGCTGGAGCTGGCTCCCGCAGGTTGGACGGCCCACCAGGCCGTGAGTTGGTTGTTGGGAGCCTGGCCCCTGGGCGAAGCGGCGGGTGTGACCGTCCCGCACTCCGCGGTCCGGGTGGTCGTCGACGGCGTCGCAGTCCGGTGAGGTCAGGTCATACGCTCCACCACGTAGTCCACGCACACGGTGAGCGCCTCGACGTCCGCGGGATCGACCGCCGGGTACATGCCCACCCGCAGCTGGTTGCGGCCGAGCTTGCGGTACGGCTCGACGTCGACGATTCCGTTGGCGCGCAGCACCTTCGCCACCTGCGCGGCGTCCACCGAGGCGTCGAAGTCAACCGTCCCGACTACCGTCGAGCGCGCGCCGGGGTCAGTGACGAAAGGCCCGGTGTACGAGGTCTTCTCGGCCCACCCGTAGAGCCGAGCGGCCGAGTCGGCCGTACGTGACGCCGTCCAGGACAGTCCGCCGCCGGCGAGCATCCAGTCGACTTGCTCGGCCAGCATGGCGAGCGTGACGATCGCGGGTGTGTTGTAGGTCTGGTTCTTGCGGGAGTTGTCGACGGCGACGGGCAGGCTGAAGAAGTCCGGCACCCAGCGACCGGACGCCGCGATCTCGTCCACCCGTGCCAGAGCGGCCGGGCTCATCGCTGCCAGCCACAAACCTCCGTCGGAGGCGAAGCACTTCTGCGGGGCGAAGTAGTAGACGTCGCACCGCGCCAGGTCGACCTCGAGGCCACCGGCCCCGGACGTCGCGTCGATCAGCACGAGCGCGTCGTCGGCCGCGCCCTCCACCCGATGAACCGGGGCCATCACCCCGGTGGAAGTCTCGTTCTGCGGCCAGGCATAGGCGTCGACACCGTCCTCGGCGCGCGGCGCGACGAGCGAACCCGGCTCGGCCGTCAGCACGCTGGGCTCGTCCAGGAACGGCGCCGCCTTCGTCACGGCGGCGAACTTCGCCGAGAACTCCCCGAACGAGAGGTGCTGCGCCTTGCTGCGTACCAGCCCGAAGGCGGCGATGTCCCAGAACGCCGTCGAGCCGCCGTTGCCGAGCACGATCTCGTAGCCGTCGGGAGCGCGCAGCAGCTCGGCGAGGCCCTCGCGCACGCGACCGACGAGCGACCGCACCGGCGTCTGCCGGTGCGACGTGCCGATCACCGACCGCTCGAGCGCGCGAAGGCCTTCGACCTGCTCGGGCCGGACCTTGCTCGGCCCGGACCCGAACCGCCCGTCGGCGGGCTTGATGCTGTCCGGGATCCGAAGGTCGGCAGGGACACCCGCGGCAACGAGGTTCGCGTCAGTCACGCACCGAGTGTCCCCCAGCGAGCCTGACGGTCAGAGGTCGCGTCCGGGATGGGAGACCGACTCGGCGCCCTCGACGTCCTCCGGCCGGCGCGGGCCGGGCCCGACGTACCGCGCGCTCGGCCGCACCAGCCGGCCGGTGCGCTTCTGCTCGAGGATGTGCGCCGCCCACCCGGCGGTGCGGGCGCACGTGAACATCGGGGTGAACATGGACGCCGGCACCTCGGCGAAGTCGAGGACCACGGCGGCCCAGAACTCCACGTTGGTCGCGAGCACCCGGTCCGGACGGCGCGCGTGCAGCTCGGAGAGCGCGGCCTTCTCCAGCGCCTCCGCCACCTCGAACCGGGGCGCGCCGAGTCGGCGGCACGTCTCGCGCAATACCTTCGCCCGCGGGTCCTCGGCCCGGTAGACCCGGTGCCCGAACCCCATCAGCCGCTCCCCGCGGTCCAGGACGCCGCGCACGTAACCCAGCGCGTCGCCGTCCCCCTTCTCCACCGCGTCCAGCATGTGCAGCACCCGTGATGGCGCGCCGCCGTGGAGGGGCCCGCTCATCGCGCCGACCGCGCCCGACAGACAGGCCGCCACGTCGGCGCCGGTGGAGGCGATGACTCGCGCCGTGAACGTCGAGGCGTTCATGCCGTGCTCGGCGGCTGACACCCAGTAGGCGTCGACGGCCTCGATGTGCCTCGGGTCCGGCTCGCCGCGCCACCGGATCATGAACCGCTCGACGATGCTGCGGGCCTTGTCGACCTCCTGCTGCGGCACCATCGGCAGGTCCTGCCCGCGTGCGGACTGGGCGATGAAGCTGAGCGCCATCACCGACGCCCGGGCCAGGTCCTCACGCGCCTGCTCGGTGTCGATGTCGAGCAGCGGCCGGAACCCCCAGATGGGGGCCAGCTGCGCCAGGGCGCTCTGCACGTCGACCCGCACGTCCCCGGTGTGCACCGGCAGCGGGAACGGCTCGGCCGGCGGCAGCCCGGGCTTGAACGCATTGTCGACCAGCAGGCCCCACACGTTGCCGAAGGTGTACTTGCCGACGAGGTCGGTGATGTCGACCCCGCGGTAGCGCAGCGAGCCGCCTTCCTTGTCGGGTTCGGCGATCTCCGTCTCGAAGGCGATCACGCCTTCCAGGCCGGGAATGAAGTCGGGATCGGAGGTGGTCGTCATCCGGCGCTCCTCGTCATGGGTGGGTCAGGGCATTGTGCTCGCACCGCATCGCTCCGGGGATCGCAGGGGCGGGCAGAGGTCGCCCGTAGAGTCCGCACATGGATCAGTCGCGACGCGAGCGGGAGCCTTCGTCGACCGTCGACCCCGCGTTGCTGGATCCGATCGTCGACCCCCGCGCGCGCATCGTCTACTCCGGCAGCGTCCTGCCACTGACCGACCTGCCGCGGGAGCCGTTGCCTCTGCTGCGCGAGTGGTACGCCGAGGCGGTGGCCGACCCCCGGGTCACCGAGGCGAACGCGATGGCGCTCGCGACCGTCGACGAGACCGGTATGCCGGACGTGCGGATGGTGCTCCTCAAGGGTCTCGACCCTCTCGGGTTCACGTTCTTCACCAACCTCGGCTCGACCAAGGCCGTACAGATCGCGGCCAACCCGGTCGCGTCGCTGGCACTGTTGTGGCACCCGATGTACCGGCAGGTGAGAGTGCGTGGCGCCGTCCGGATGCTCGAACGCGCCGAGGCCGAGGCGTACTTCGCGACCCGGCCCCGAGGCTCGCAGGTCGGGGCGTGGGCGTCCCAGCAGTCGCAACCGGTCGGCTCACGTGAGGACGTGGAACGCGCGTTCTCGGAGGCCGAAGCCCGCTGGGCCGGCGTCGACGAGGTGCCGATGCCTCCGTTCTGGGGCGGGTACCAGGTGCTTCCGGTAGCGGTCGAGTTCTGGGTCGGGCAGGCCTCGCGGCTGCACGACCGGCTCGCGTACCGGACCGTGGACGGCGCCCCTCGGCGACTCGACGATCCCGACGGGTGGACGGCGACCCGGCTGCAACCCTGATCTTGCGTCAGCGCTTGTGCGGGTCGGGGCCGGCACTTGAGCTGACGTACCGGCCGGTCTCGCAGCTGCGTCAGCGGCCATGAGGGTTGCGGCCCGCACTTGCGCTGACGTAGTGGGTGGGAGCGGGCACGAGAAAGGCCCGTGGGTTGCGCTCCTGCAAAAGAAGCGCTGCCGCGCCGGACGAATGCGCGGCCCCACGGACCCCGGTGACTGCCTGGTTCTCGCCGGCCGCGTCGAGCGGGCCGTCGGGAGCTGCGAAGCAGTCCGTCCGATGAACTCGGGCGGCTAGCGGGCAGCCACCTCACGCGTCCGATAGTCATTCACAGTACGGACCACCTCCTTTCCCGTGTACCTGAACGGTACGTCCCCGACCCCGCTGACGCCAACCGCCTTTTCGTGCCGGTTCGTCTGCCTGTCGGCGGTGTCCGGCCGGCGCTCGGCGGCTGGGTACCGTTTCCCGACGTGCCCCGCCTGCTCGCCGACCTGACACCGCTTCGGGTCAGCCGGCCGTACCGGCGGCTGTGGGCGGGGCTCAGCCTCGCCAACGTCGGCACCCAGCTCGCGGTCGTGGCGATCGGGCTGCAGGTCTACGACCTGTCCGGCTCGAGCCTGGCCGTCGGTCTCGTCGGCCTGTTCGCCCTCGTCCCGCTGGTGCTCCTCGGCCTGTACGGCGGGTCGATCGTCGACGCCCACGACCGGCGCAAGGTCGCCCTGGCCGCGTCGATCGGCCTCTGGGTGGTCGCCGTGCTCATCGCCGTGCAGGCGTGGCTCGAGATCGGCTCGGTGTGGCTGCTGTACGGCCTGGTCGCCGCCCAGTCCGCCTGCTTCGCGATCAACAACCCGGCGCGGTCGGCGATCCTGCCGCGGCTGCTGCCCGTGGATCTGCTGCCGGCCGCCAACGCCTTGCAGTCGCTGTCCTGGAACCTCGGGTTCACCGTCGGGCCGCTGCTGGCCGGCTTCCTGATCGGCAAGCTCGGCTACGGCGTGGCGTACACCGTGGACGCCGTCGGGCTCGGCATCGCGATCTGGACGCTGTTCCGCCTGCCGCCGTTGCCACCGGAGGGCGAGGTCCGCCGCGCCGGCCTGCGCTCCGTGCTCGAGGGCCTGCGCTTCCTCGGCACACGCCCGAACGTCCGCATGACGTTCCTCGTCGACCTGGCGGCGATGGTGCTCGCCCAGCCCCGGGCGATCTTCCCGGCGGTCGGGGCCGTGCTGCTCGGCGGCGGGCCCACCACCGTGGGCATCCTCTCGGCCGCGGTCGCCGCCGGCTCGATGCTGGCCGCGCTGCTGTCCGGGCCGCTCGGGCACGTACGGCGCCAGGGCCTGGTCACCGTGTGGGCCGTGATCGGCTGGGGTGTGTCGATCGCCGGCTTCGGCGTCGTCGTCGCGATCGCCCCGCGGCCTGGCCCGGGTCAGGTGTCCGGGTGGCTGTGGGTGGCCGCGGTGGCGCTCGCCTTTGCCGGCGCCTCGGACGCCGTCAGCGCCGTGTTCCGCACCACGATCTTGCAGGCCGCCACGCCGGACGTGCTGCGTGGCCGCCTGCAGGGTGTCTTCATCGTGGTCGTCGCCGGTGGCCCGCGCCTGGGTGACCTGCTGGCCGGCGGTGTCGCCGACGCCCTGTCGGTACCGGTGGCGGTCATCGGTGGTGGTGTGCTGTGCTTTGTGGCCGTCATGGCGCTCGCGCGGTTCCAACCGAGGTTCGTCGCCTATGACGCGCGGCACCCCACTCCGTGATGCGCCTTGCGCCGGTATCTAAAGCCCCCTGCTGACGCAGCCCCTCGTGACAGCCGCGCGGATTAGGCTTCGATCACCGGCAACACCAGGCACAAGAGGGCGGACTGACGCGTGAGCGAGCTGATCGACACCACGGAGATGTACCTCCGGACGATCTTCGAGCTGGAGGAGGAGGGCATCCCACCCCTGCGCGCGCGGATCGCCTAGCGACTTCAGCAGAGCGGGCCGACCGTCTCCCAGACAGTCGCGCGGATGGAGCGTGACGGTCTGCTCGTCGTTGCCGGTGACCGGCACCTCGAGCTGACGCCCGAGGGCAGGACGCGAGCGACCCGGGTGATGCGCAAGCACCGGCTCGCGGAGCGGTTGCTCATCGACGTCATCGGCCTGGAGTGGGAGTACGTCCACGACGAAGCGTGTCGCTGGGAGCACGTGATGAGCGAACGGGTCGAGCGGCGTCTGCTGGCCCTGCTCGACAACCCGACTGAGTCGCCGTACGGCAACCCGATCCCCGGGCTGGCGGAGCTGGGCACCTTCGACGACGGCGAGCCAGAGCCGGACTACCTGGCAGGCCTCGTCAGCCTCGTCGAGGCGACACGGGAGGGGTCCTCGGTGGAGCTGCTCGTCCGTCGCCTCGGCGAGCCGCTCCAGACCGATCCGGACCTGCTGGCCCGGCTCGCGGCCGTCGGCATCAAGCCCGGGAGCCGGATCGAGGCCCAACAGGTCGCCGGCGTGGTCCGGGTGGCGGGTGCTGATGCCCAGGCCCCGGTCGACCTGCCCGACGGTGTCGCGGGCCACGTCTTCGTCGCCGCCTGACCCTTCCCTCGGGTCGCCTGACTCTTCCCTCGGGTCGGCTGACTCTTCCCTCGGGTCGGCTGACTCTGCTCTCGGGTCGCGGGGAGCCGCCGGGCACAGCAGGGTGTTGCCGTGCTGCCGAAACCGCGACCCGCGGAGCTCGACCCGGACGCGGACTGCGCCGAGGACCTGGCCGGCGTGCTCGCCTCCCTGCTGGCCGACATGCGGTTCGCCGAGCTCGGTCAGTCCCTTCGCAGCGTCGACGCGCTCCGCGGCCGCGACCGCGGGCGCGTCCTGGCGCTGTGCGAGGCCGGTCGCCGCCTGCTGGACCTCGACGCGGTGGGTTTCGGCGAAGTGGACGGCGTGAGCGCCGACCTGCGTGACGCCGTCCTCGCCATGCAGTTCCCGCCGCACGCGGACACGCTCGAACGCGGGTCGCTGACCAGCCTCGCCCCGCTCTTCGGGCTGATGCTGGAGTGCCTGGACGTGCGCTGGCGGCGGGACGAGACCTCCTTCGTCACGTTGCTGCTGCACCTGATGGCTGAGTACCTGCCGCTGCTGGCGTGGGAACCGGTGTTGGGGCACGCCGGCGACCCGGTGCGGCTGCGCCGCTGGGTGACCGGGACCTTGTGGGCGACCGCGGAGTGCCCGGCCCCCCAGCACCGCAAGTCCGCGGCCGAACGGGTGCTGCTCCTGCGCCCCGAGAGTCCGGACGGCGTCCAGCCCGAGCAGTGGAAGGTCTACCTCGACCGGTGGCACGCCAGGGTCGCCGGGATGCTGCGGCAGTGCGCGCTGCGTCCCGGTGGCGGGCGCCCCAACCCGGAGTCCGGCGGCTGCGACCGCGCGTGCGGGGTGGTCACCCAGCTGGACGACGACACGCTGGGCGACCTTGCGGCCCGCGTCGCGCTGGCGGCCGGGTTCGCGGACTCGCCGGTGGTCGCCCTGCGCCATGCGGCACCAGTGGGTCACTTCTTCGGGGTGCCCGAGCGCGACGAGATCGCGCTGCAGTGGAAGGTCACGATCGAGCGGCTGTGCCGGCCGTGGGCCGCGCCGGGAGACGGGTGTGATCCCGGCAACCCCATCGGGGACGGGCTCGAGGTGGACGAGGACGAGGCGCTGCCGGGGCTGGCGGCGTTCCTGTCCGTGGTGGCCGGCCGCCCGATCCGGCCTACGACGCTGTTGTCCCAGCTGCGAGAGGACATCTCGCAGGTGCTGTCCCCGTTGTTGGCGCCGATCGCCTAGCTGACTTCCCAACTGCGCAGCGGCTCCGTACCGAGCTCGACGGCGCCGCTGAGCGAGGCCTCAGACGTCTGGGTGGCGTCGTGAGCACCGGCTGACGATCCGCCCCAGCTGGGCGCGCACATGTGGTCGACTTCACCATCTTCTCGGGGTCGCTGTCGCATCGGTGGGCCAGTGCCGACACACCTGCTCGGTGTCGTGCTCGCCGAGCGTCGTCAGAGCGGCCGCGTAGCCGTGCAGCGGCGGCGGCAGATCCCGCGTTGCCGCATCCGCCTCGACCGGAGTCAGCCGCATGGCGGGATGCCGACGTGCCAGTGCAGCCGCCTGCGCCTTGAGCGCGGCCTCCCGTGTCACCCAGTCCCGGACGGCTCGAGGGTCGGGCAGGTCGGATACTCGCTGGACATCAACGCCGACCGGCCCGTGCGGGCTGAGTGCGACAACGACGAGCAGGCCCGAGTGCGAGACGGAAACCCAGGGTCCGCCAGGTCCGACGATCCGCGGAACCCCGTGAGCTCCGCCGCATTCGGTGCAGGTACGGTCCACCACCACCTGGACCGGCGCTACCCCGAGGTGGGCGGCAACCGCTACGCGGAGCAGCGCCGCGCCGAGCAAGGAACGGCCACGGTCGGCCGGACCCTCAAGGGACTCCACACGGGCCCGCTCCGTGGCATCGAGCAGGTCGATAAGGTCCCGGTCCGCCGCGGCAAGGGAGGACCACCACACCTCCACCGGCACCTGAGTTACCTCCTGCTTGCGGCACGAATATAGGCAAGGCTAACCTCACCCCTCGTGCCAGTCCGGACTCCCGCTCTTCTTCCGCGCCCTCGCGGCACGCTGCTGCCTGGACCCGCAGCGGCGACGGTGCTGGAACGCCCCGCGCTCCTCGCCGCATCCGGGGACGCGATCACCTACCACGAGCTGCGGTCACGGGTCGGCGACCTCGCCGCCCGGCTACCGGACCCCGGCGAGGGCCGACGGCTCGTGCACCTGCCGCTGCGCCCGGACATCGCCGGCGTGACGGCGTACCTGGCCACCATCGAGGCCGGCCACGCGGCGCTGGTGACAGCTCAGGACGCCCGCATGGGCAGCATCCTCGATCGCTACCGGCCGGACGTCACGGCAACGGGCGACTCAGCGGAGCCGTTCGAGGTGACGACGCCGACGCCGCGGCACCTTCTGCATCCCGACCTCGCGCTGCTGCTGAGCACCTCGGGCAGCACCGGCTCACCCAAGCTCGTGCGGCTGTCACACAGCAACCTCGTCAGCAACGCCGCCGCGATCGCCGAAGCCTTGCGGATCACCCCGGCCGATCGGGCGATCACGAGTCTTCCCTTGCACTACTGCTTCGGGCTGTCCGTGCTGCACTCGCACCTGACGGCCGGCGCCTCCGTGCTGCTGCACGACGGGTCGGTCCTGGACGAGGCGCTGTGGAGCAAGGTGGACAACCTGGGGGTCACGACGCTGGCCGTCGTACCGCACATGGTCGAGCTCATGGAGTCCACCGGCGTGCTCGAGCGCGCGCACCCGTCGCTACGCCTGCTGGCCCAGGCCGGGGGACGGATGCCCCCCGACCGGGTGGCCCGCACCGCGGCCCTGGGCCGCGAGCAGGGCTGGGAGCTGGCCGTCATGTACGGCCAGACCGAGGCCACGGCTCGCATCTGCGTGCTAGACCCGGCCCTGGTCGCCGACAACCCCGACGCCGTCGGGCGCCCCGTGGCCGGCACCTCCCTCCATTTCGACACCACCGTGCCGGAGGCCGCCGACGGCACCGGGGAGGTGGTGGTGCGCGGTCCCGGCGTCATGATGGGCTACGCCGAGCACCCCGACGACCTCGCTCTGGGCCCCATGCTGAGCGAGCTGCGCACCGGCGATCTCGGCCGGATGGGGCCGGACGGCCTGCTACGGCTGGTCGGGCGCCGATCCGGCTTCGTGAAGGTGATGGGCCTTCGGGTCGACCTCGCGACAGTCGAAAGCGCCCTCGAATCCGCCGGACTGGGCGTGTGCGTGGGCGGGGACGACACCGGCCTCACCGTGGCGGTAGAGCCGGAGGCGGGCCGCAGCGCCGCCGAGACCGCCGGGCGGGCCCGGCGCCTCGCCGGCGAGGCCTCCGGTCTCGGCCCGGCGGCGGTGGCCGTCGCCGTCGTCGAGCTGCCCCGGCTGGACAACGGCAAGGTCGACCGCCTCGGATGCGCCGCGCTTGTGCGCGGCGGCTCTCCGGAGGCGTGCGGGCAGACCCGCCGGCGCACCGCCGAGTCGGTCGGTGCCGGCCCCAGCCTCGCCGTCCGCGTGGCCCGCACCGTCGGCGAGGTGCTCGGCATGGACGCCATCGACCTCGACCGCACCTTCGTGCAGCAGGGCGGGGACTCCCTCAGCCACGTGCAGGCTTCCGTCCGGCTCGAGGGCCTCCTCGGCCCCCTCCCCCGCGGCTGGCACCATCGACCCTTGAGCGAGCTCGTGGAGCTGGGGCGCTCCCGCCGCGCTGGCTCCCCGCCGTCCGAGGAGCGGGCGCATACGTCAGGGCCGCAGGCGGGCCGGCGGCGCGCATGGCGCACGGTGGAGACGTCGGTGCTGCTGCGCGCGCTCGCCGTGGTGATCATCGCCGGCTCGCACGCCGACCTGTTCCGCATCCTCGGCGGCGCGCACACCCTGCTCGCGGTGGCCGGCTTCAACGCCGCCCGCTTCGGCCTGTCGGGGCCCACGCCGGGCCGTCGCTGGCGGGCCACCGCCCGCACGCTCATCGGGGTCGCGGTCCCCACCATGGTGGTCGCCCTCGTCGGCATGGTGACCCAAGACCGCTACGGATGGGGGAACGTCGTACTCGCCAACTGGATGGTCGGTGACGTCACCTACGGGTTCCGCAACGAGCTGTGGTTCGTCGACGCCCTCGTCGCGAGCTCATTGGTGCTCACCGCCATCCTCTCGGTGCCGGCGGTGTCGCGGGCCTGGCGCCGCGACCCCTGGCACGTCGCGGCAGTGGTCGCGGTCGTGGCCCTCGTGCCACGCTTCGCCGTCCTGCACCTCGGGGAGGGCGTGCTGCGCGGGATGATGCCGACGACGTTCTGGCTCTTCGCGGTCGGCGCGGCCGTGGCACACGCGGACACCCGGCGGCGCCGCCTCCTCACCCTCGCGGTCGCCCTCGTCGGCGGGGCGACGTTCTTCCCCGACGACCCGGTGCGGAACGCCACCATCCTCGCGGGCATCACAGCGCTGACGCTCGTGCCGGAGGTGCGCCTCCCCGCCCGGTGGGTGCCCGTGATCGGCGTCCTCGCGGCAGCCTCGCTGTACGTCTACCTCATCCAGTTCCAGATCCTCGCCAGCGTCCCCACGCCGCTGGGCGGCGCCGCCGCCGCCATCGCCGTGGGCTGCCTGTTCTGGCGCCTGGCCGACCGCCCGGTACGGCGGCTGCAGGACCTGGTCTCCTTGGCAGGCCGTGACCATCCCGGGCGGCGCCAGTCGCACCAGGCCGTGGCAGGAGCGGCCAGGGAACGCCGGTGAAGCTGCCCATCGACGCTCGAGCGCGTACTCCTGACTTGGCAGCTGGATTGGCGGGGCGTGCACGGGGCGGCCAACGTCGCGGTCGGCGTGGGGGAGCACCTCCTCGATGGCGGCTGGGTGACCGCGTGCAGGTAGCGCGCTGCTGCCCGCCACGGTCGCGCGGGGCGGGCGTCCGTGACCTGGGCGTGACATTCGGCAGTTCTGTCGGCTATCGTCTCGGTCGCTGGCCGGACCCCAGTCGGTCCAGCCCTTGGGCGGTTCGCCGAACCCTGCCACCTCCCAAGGTCCGTCCGAGACAACCGTTTGGCAGGGGCGGGGGACCCACTTTCGGGCCGGTGAAACCGGTCCTTGGGGTGAAGCCCGGCAGTCCGCTCCGCGGGCTCCGGGCCGGGTGAACTACCTCCCACCCGAATCCGACAGCTCACCTCGTAGGCGTGGGAGAGGTACTGCGTCTTGTCCACACGCGCTACCGGACGCCGGCGCGCAGCCGGGCGTCCCAAGACACCCCTGAACGTCATCACCGACGCGATCACCAGCAACGCCGGCACACTCGGTCGCCGCTCCGCCGTGATCGCAGCCTCCTCCGGTCTCGTCGTGACCATGGGGCTGCCGGCGGCCAACGCCGCCCCGGTCACGGACGCGGGGGAGAGGGTCGAGCTTCCCGTCCTGCCCGAGCAGACCGCGCCGGTGCTCGACGACGAGGTCACCGTCCCCGCCAACGCCGCGGTCAGCTTCGCCGGCACCCCCATAACAAAGGCCACCCCGCCGCCGGCCCCGGTCGCCCAGCCCCGGGTGCAGGCCCGGGCGCAGCAGCGCGCCCCGGAGCGGACCACCCGGCAGCGGGTGTCGCGCTCGAGTGCCCGTGAGGCGCCGAGCTCGACCACCGCCGAGTCGGCCCGGACGAGTGCGACCGGCGCCGAGATCCTGGCGATCGCCGCCCGCTACGTCGGCGTCCAGTACCGGTGGGGCGGCACCACCCCGGCCGGCTTCGACTGCTCCGGCTACATCCAGTACGTGTACAAGCAGGTCGGCATCTCCCTGCCGCGTACATCGAGCGCGCAGGCGCAGGCCGGCCGCCGGGTCTCGCGTTCCGAGGCGCGTCCCGGTGACCTGGTGTGGACCGAAGGGCACATCGGGATCTACGCCGGCGGCAACATGATGTACGACTCCCCACGCACCGGTAAGCCGGTGGCGAAGCGCGCCATCTGGTACATCCCGAACTTCACGCGCCCGGCCGGCATGTGACCCGGCTGACGACCCGCAGCAGCTGAACAAGCGACACGAGAACCCGGGCCGGGGATTCCCGGACCCGGGTTCTCGGGGTCTATCGGTACTCTGTGCAGGTGCTCACGCCGCCAGGGGAGGTCCTGGTCGCTGCCCCACCCACGAGCAGCGGCCAGCAACATCTCTGTCCCCTGCGGCAGCTGTACGGCGTCACCCGGCTACCGGGTGGCGCCGTTCGCCTTTCCAGGGACCCTCACAGGTGGATGACCACTCGTCGCCACGGTCGAGGTCTCGCCGTCCTCCGCCCAGAAAGCCGTCTGGGCCCGAGCAACGGGGTCGTCCATGCGCACCTTGGTGCTGAACGCCGGTTACGAACCGCTCGCCGTGGTCTCCTTCCGTCGGGCGTTGGTGTTGGTCCTGGCCGGTAAGGCCACACTGCTGGTCGAGGACGACCCTCCCGTCGTCTCCGGGTCGATGACCGTCCCACGACCGGCGGTCATCCTGCTGCGCCGCTACGTCCGCGTCCCGCATGGGCGCGCCGTCCCCGTCTCGCGCCGTGGCGTGCTTCGGCGGGACGGCCACAGATGCGCCTACTGCCGGCGAAGCGCCACGACCGTCGACCACGTGGTGCCGCGCTCACGCGGCGGCCGTGACTCCTGGGACAACCTCGTCGCCTGCTGCGTCCGCTGCAACAACGTCAAGGGTGACCGGACACCCGAGGAGATGGGCTGGCTGCTCAAGGTGCTCCCCGTCGCCCCGAGCGGGGCGGCCTGGCTCGTCGGCGGCGCGGAGCAACGACATCCGCTGTGGGCCACCTACCTGCCCGAGGCCGCCTAGTGTCACGGCAGCCAGCGTGACAGCGAGCGCCGTGCGGACGACGGACTCGCCCCCCCCGCGACGGGCCCGAATAGGCGGCCCGCCACCGTACCGAGGTCCCGGCCGTGAGCGGACCCGTTGACACCTTGACGAAAAGCCCGTCATGGTGTGGCCGGTGATCGACAATACCCGGCAGGCACTGCGGGTCGCGGTGATCGGCGCCGGGCCCAGCGGCGCCTACGCCGTCCAGGCTCTGTGCAACGCAACGAACCGGGCAGGTCCCGTCGAGGTCGACGTCTTCGACCGGCTGCCCACGCCCTACGGGCTCGTGCGCTACGGAGTCGCGCCCGACCACGTGAAGATGAAGTCGGTGATCGGCTCCCTGCGCCAGATGTACCGGCACGCGCAGGTCCGGTTCCTCGGCAACGTCCAGGTCGGCCAGGACCTCAGCATCGATGACCTGCGGCATTACTACGACGCCGTCCTCCTGGCGGTGGGTGCGGCGGTGGACCGCAGGCTCGGCATCCCTGGCGAGGACCTGCCCGGCAGCCACTCGGCCACCGACTTCGTCTCCTGGTACAGCGGGCACCCCGACGTCGCGCCCGAGCGGTTCACGCTCGATGCCACGAGCGTGGTCGTCATCGGAGTCGGGAACGTCGCGCTGGACGTGGCGCGTGTCCTGGCCAAGAGCGCCGGGGAGCTCGAGAGCACCGACATCCCACCCCGAGTGCTCGACGCGCTCGCGGACAGCCGGATCACCGACATCCACATCCTCGGCAGGCGCGGCCCAGCCCAGGCCAAGTTCACGAGCAAGGAGCTGGCCGAGCTCGGAGTACTGGCGAACGCGGACGTCACCGTCCGCCCCGAGGACCTGGTCCTGAACGACGCCGACGCCGCCGCTGTCGAGGACAGCCCGGTGCTGCGTCGCAACCTCGCGACGTTGCGGTCCTGGGCCGGCCGGCCGCTGCAGGGCCGGCCGCGCCGCATCCACCTGAGGTTCTTCGCTCGCCCGGTGGAGCTGACCGGCACCGACCACGTCACCGGCATCCGGGTGGAGCGGACCGCGGTCGACCAGGCGGGCAACGCGGTGGGCACCGGGCAGAGGGACGAGATCGAGGCCCAGTTGGTACTGCGCTCGATCGGGTACCGCGGACGGCCGATCGCCGGTGTGCCGTTCGACGAGGAGAGCGGCGTCGTCCCGAACGACGGTGGCCGGGTGGTGGACGGCCGAACGCCCGTCCCGGGCCTGTACGTCGCCGGCTGGATCAAGCGGGGGCCGACCGGGATCATCGGCACGAACAAGCGCGACGCCGCCGAGACCGTCGCCGCCGTGCTCGAGGACGCCCCGCACCTGCGGCGCGCCGCCAAGCGCCACCGCGACGCGGTCCTGGCCGCGCTCCACCGCCGCGGCGTCCACGTCGTGCCATGGGAGGGCTGGGAGGCCATCGACGCCGCCGAGCTGGCGCTCGGCGCCCAGTTCGGCCGCGGCCGCGTGAAGATCCACGATCGCGTCGAGCTGCTGTCCGCGGCACGCGGCTGACCCGTACCGCCCGTCACCCGACGCGGGCCAGCCGGTCGGCGAACGCCCGGGCCGCTGCACCGGGGTCGTCCGCTTGCGTGATCGCCCGAACCACGACCACCCGGCGCGCGCCCGCGTCCAGCACGTCGGCCAGGTTCGCCAGGTCGATGCCGCCGATCGCGAACCACGGCCTCGCCGTCCCGCTGCCCGCCGCGTGCCGCACCAGGCCCAGTCCGGCCGCCGGCCGCCCCGGCTTGGTCGGGGTCGCCCACGTCGGTCCGACGCAGAAGTAGTCCACGTCGCCGTCCGCCATCGCCGCGTCAGCCTGCTCCGGCGAGTGTGTGGACCGGCCGATCGCGACGGGCGGCCCGACGAACCGGCGCGCCTCCGATGGCTTCAGGTCGTCCTGCCCGACGTGCAGGACGGCGGTCCCCGCGACGGCGGCAACGTCGGTGTCAGTCGCCGACCGTCGAACCTGATCCGGGTCATGCCGGCGAAGGGAGGCTCCGGCGTGGACGTCGTGGTGATCGGCGAGAAATCGATCGAGCGGAATTGCTTGAGACCGCAACGAGTTGACGATGACATGCTGATCGAGATCTGGTCCGACGTCGTCTGTCCCTGGTGCTACATCGGCAAGCGCCGGCTCGAGGCCGCCCTCGAGACCTTCGCCCACTCCGACCAGGTGGAGATCCGCTACCGCAGCTTCCAGCTCGACCCGAGGGCGACCCGGTCGCTCCCCGACGACGAGCCGGGCGTGGCGAAGCACCTCGCCGGCAAGTACGGCATGAGCATCGTGCAGGCCGAGGAGATGGTGGAGCACGTGACGAGGACAGCGGCCGGTGAGGGCCTGGAGTTCCACCAGGACCAGTGCCGCGGCCGCGACACGATGGACGCCCACCGGCTGCTGCACGCCGCGTTCTCCACTGGCGGCCAGCAGCTGCAGGGCGCCGTCAAGGAACGCTTCCTGCGCGCGTACTTCACCGAGGGGCAGCGCATCGACGACCAGGACGTTCTGCGCGGCCTCGCGGTCGACGGCGGGCTCGACGCCGACCTCGTCGACGCCGTGCTGGCCGGCGACCGCTACGCCGAGGACGTCCGCGCCGACCAGGCCGACGCCGCGTCCCTCGGCGCAAACGGCGTGCCCTTCTTCGTCGTCGACCGCCGCTTCGGCGTCTCCGGCGCCCAGCCGGTCGAGGTGTTCAGCCAGCTCCTGGAGCAGGCCTGGTCCCAGCGTCAGCCGATCACCGTGCTCGCCGGCAACAGCAACGGAGCCGACGCCTGCGGCCCGGACGGCTGCGCCGTCTGACTGCTCCCCATCTTTGGCGGGTTTCCGTGGTGTCAAAGGCCGCGGACACCCCGGAAACCCACCAGAGATCGCGTCGGGTGAGCCGCGCGGCAGGATGTGACCCATGCCGCTTACCTCTACCCGTCCTGAGCTGGCCGGCGACTTCGGCATGGTGACGTCCACGCACTGGCTCGCCACGCAGACCGGGATGTCCGTCCTCGAACGGGGCGGCAACGCCTTCGACGCCGCGGTCGCAGCCGGTTTCGTGCTCCAGGTGGTCGAACCGCACCTCAACGGCCCGGGCGGGGACCTGCCCGTCGTGCTGTGGTCGCAGGCCGACCAGCGGGTCCACGTGGTGTGCTGCCAGGGGACGGCACCGGCCGCGGCGACGATCGAGGCGTTCACCGACCTCGGGCTCCGCACCGTCCCGGGCACGGGGCTGCTCGCCGCCACCGTCCCCGGCGCGTTCGGCGGCTGGCTCACGATGCTCCAGCGCTGGGGCACCTGGTCCGTGCGCGACGTCCTCGAGCCCGCGATCGCCTTCGCGCGCCACGGCGCGCCGGTCCTGCCCCGAGTGTCGGCGACGATCGACGCGATGGCGAGCACGTTCGTCGAGGAGTGGACGACGTCAGCCGCGGTCTACCTGGAGGGTGCGGGTGCGCCGTCCCCCTGGTCCCGGTTGCGGCTGACGACGCTCGCCGACACGTACGCGCGGGTCGTACGCGAGGCGGAAGCCGCGGGCACGGACCGGGACGCGCAGGTCGACGCCGCGCTGGCCGCCTGGTACCGCGGGTTCGTCGCCGAGGCGGTCGACGCGTTCTGTCGCACGACGAAATGGCTGGACACGTCGGGGGAGCGGCACGGCGGCCTGCTGACCGGCACGGACATGGCCGGGTGGCGGCCCACGGTGGAGGAGCCGGTCAGCGCCTCCTACCGGGACACGACCGTCTGCAAGACCGGCCCGTGGGGGCAGGGGCCGGTGATGCTGCAGCAGCTGCGGCTGCTGGAGGCGGTCGGGCTGCCCGACCAGCTCGATGACGGCGACCCGGCCTGGCCGCACACGGTCCTGGAGGTGATGAAGCTCGCCTTCGCCGACCGCGACGCCTGGTACGGGGACCCCGACTTCGCCGATGTCCCGATCGAGGCCCTGCTCAGCGACGAGTACACCGCCGAGCGAGCGCGGCTCGTTGACCCGGGCAGTGCGAGCAGCGAGCAGCGCCCGGGTTCACCCGTGGGCCGCGAGCCGAGGATGCCCGAGCCGGAGCCGGTCGACGTGCTGGCCGGTGCGCCGCGTCGGGGCCGTGAGGGTGTGGGGGAGCCGACGGTCCGCAAGGACGAGGCGCTCGGCGAGGAGGTGCCGAAGGTCGAGCTCGAGGGCGACACGGTGCACCTCGACGTCGTCGACCGGTGGGGCAACGTGGTGGCGGCGACGCCGAGCGGTGCGTGGCTGCAGTCCTCACCGGTGGTCCCCGAGCTGGGCTTCCCGCTGGGTACCCGCGCGCAGATGTTCTGGCTGGAACCGGGGTTGGCGTCGTCCTTGCGTCCCGGCGCCCGACCGCGTACCACGTTGTCGCCGTCCCTCGCGCTGCGCGACGGCCGGCCGTGGCTGGCGTGGGGCACGCCGGGCGGTGACCAGCAGGACATGTGGTCGCTGATGGTGGCGTTGCGGGTTCTGCACGGTCCGCGCGGTGTGGAGCAGTCGCTGCAGGCGGCGATCGACGCGCCGATGCTGCACTCCGAGCACCCGATCAGCTCGTTCTATCCCCGTGTGCCGCAGCGCAACGTGGCGGTGCTGGAGGACCGGTGGCCGCAGGCGACCCTCGACGCGTTGCGGCGGTTGGGGCACGACGTGCGCATCGTCGACGGCTGGTCCTTGGGGCGTGTCACGGCCGTCTCCCGGGACGGCGAGTGGTTGCGCGCCGCTGCCAGCGCCCGTGGCGCGCAGTGCTACGCCGCCGGCCGCTGACCGACCCGACCTCTGGAGGGTTTCCGTGGTGTCGAAGGCAGTTGAAGCCACGGAAACCCTCTAGAGATCGCAGGTGCTGCGACCAGGTGCCCGGCATGCGGTCCCCGCGGTCGTGCGGTAGGCCTGAGGCATGACCGAGCAGAGCAGCGACAGCCAGCGGTACAGCCACCCCGCGGACGGTGCTGTGCCGGGCGAGGACGACATGCAGGTGGCGCCCGACGCGGCAATGACGGCCCACGCAGCGGCGGCTGGTGAGCCTGAGCAGGTGGACCCGGGCGGCTACCCGCACGCGCCGTCGCGCGATGTTCCGCGGCTGGAAACCGACCCCACCGGTACCGGACCCGACCACCCGCTGCCGCAGCCGGGCATGCCCGCCGCGCCCGGCGAGCACAACGCGCAGGTCGAACCCGCGCACGAGGCGGACCGGGTCGAGAAGGGCTCCGCCTGAGGGGCTTTCGGCGCCCGCCGAAGCGGTCAGGGCATGAGGTCGCCGTCCGAGTCCAGGCGGGTGAGCACCTCGTCGTAGGTGAGCTGGCGCAGGTCGTCGCCCAGCTCGCCCCACCGCCGGGGTGCGGCGACGGTCGGCCGCTCCCGCCCGCGCAGTGAGTACGGCGTGATCGTCGTTTTCGCGGAGTGGTTCTGGCTCCAGTCGAGCAGCACCTTCCCGCGGCGCAGCGACTTGGTCATCGTCGCGGTGACGAGCTTGCCGTGCTCGCGGGCAAGCGCGTCGGCGAGCCGGCGCGCGTACTCGCGGACGTCGTCCGGGTCCTTGGCGCGAGCACGGCCACCGGCCCGAGCACGTCCGGTCGAGCCGCCGGACGGGAGGCCTCCATCCGGCAGCGGCGCGTACAGCTGCATCCCCTTTCCGCCGCTGGTGACGGGGACCGCCTCCATGCCGTCGTCCCCGAGCCGTTCGGCGACGATCCGGGCGAGCCAGGAGCACTCGGCCAGGCCGACGCCCTCGCCGGGGTCGAGGTCGACGACGAGCCGGTCCGGGTAGCCCGGCCGGCCGTTCCGGTCGACCCGCCACTGGGGCGTGTGCAGCTCGATCGCCGACAGGTTGCCCGCCCACACGAGCCCGGCGACGTCGTCCAGGAGCGGGAACGTGATCGTCGCGCGGCCAGACGAGGAGTCGCGCGGCGACGTCGGGATCCTCGCCGTCCGCACCCAGGCGGGGGCACCGGCCGGCACGTTCTTCTCGAAGAACTTCTCCGGGTCGGCGGTGCCGTGCGGCCAGCGGATGCGTGTGACCGGCCGGTCGGCGAGCTGGCGCAGCAGCGGCTCGCTCACCCGCACCAGGTAGTCGATCACCTCGGCCTTGGTCGTGCCGGTGGCGGGGAAGAGCACCTTCTCCAGGTTCGTCAGCCGGATCCGCCGTCCGGCCACCTCCACGACCTGGACGGTCTGCTCGCCGGGCCCTGCCACGGCGCCGACGCTACCGCGACCGGTGCCCGACGCTAGTGATCATGGACTCCCGCCTCCGTCCGGGGAGAGCATGTTTCCGTGGCGACCTATGTCGGGCTCCTGCGCGGGATCAACGTCGGCGGAAAGAACCGGGTCGCGATGCCCGACCTGCGCGGGGTCGTCGGGTCACTCGGCTACGGCGTCTTGGTCACGTACATCAACAGCGGCAAC